>DATHTZ010000388.1:0-7106 GCA_035462675.1 Nitrospiraceae bacterium
GGTTTTTCTAACTGCTCGGGCGACACCTCCCCAACATAGCCTAATAGATGTGAGGCTGTCACTCCACCAGGATAATTCCGTTGCGATTCGACTTGCACCATCACTCCAGGCAAGTTCAGGCGATGCGACTCGACCAACGTCGCTTCTCGAAGGGTTAAGCGATCCTTCACCTTGCGCGGCAGTTGTTTACTTCCGCGAGCCGTAAGCTTCTTCCTTACGAGCGCCTCATCGAGCCCCAGGAGGCTGCTGAGTTGATCGATGAGCAGGTTGCGATCTTTGACGTCTTCAAGCAAAACGTAGAGCGTGAAGCTAGGGACATTATTCGCCAATAACACCCCGTTGCGGTCGTAGATAAGCCCTCGAGCCGGCTCCATAATGACCGAGCGTGTCCGATTGTTCTCCGAGAGATCACGGTAATAGGGGCCCTCACGAATCTGCAAGTTCCAGAGCTGCAGCCCCAGTAACGCCACGACAAGCAACAAACCGACACGGAGAATGATCAGTCGGCGTTGGAGTTCCCCAAGTTCAGAATCGTGCAGACCAGCTGTTGCTATGCGTCACAATCAACATTCCACCACGCCCATCACAGACCTGCTACTCGGTCCTCAGGCGGGTGAGATCAAATCGTCGAGAGAGTAGCCAATAGAATCCCGCACCCACCGCCCCGTCGAAACAGGCCTGCGGAAAGACAATGGACTCGACCATCCACCACATCTGAGACATGTCGAGCCCCCTGAAATTCATCGCGGCAAACAGTCCGCCTGCCAAAGATACCAGCAGCAGTACTCCCCCAAGTAAAATCGACGTCACCTGCGACACCTGTCGTCCTAGGAATCCTGCTAAGAGCCCACCGCCTCCGTTCGTGAGGAGACTCAACCAAAGCTCGCCAGCTGAAAACAGACTCAGAACCCATCCGATCGTCACCCCTAGGAGAAGACCTTCCAACTCACCGGCAAAAAGCCCGACAAACGCGGCAGCCACAAGCCCCAAGTCCGGCTTGATATTCCACACGCTCAGATGTGGCAATAGCGTCGTCTGCAAGGGTACGAGCAGCAGCACGAGAATGAGATAGAAGAGGAATTTCATGGTGATGGCTTCTCGAGCAGATCGGCACCTAACCCAGCCTTCGACGACTGTCCATATGATGTCTGAATCACCAACACCTCCTCCACACGGCTGACATCGACTTCCGGCATGAGTTCGGCAGACTGGAAGAGGGCGCCTTCCTGTTTATCGATATGCGTAATCGTACCGATCATGAGCCCTCGAGGGAAATCTCCGACAAGGCCTGAAGTCACGACCCGATCGCCGTCCCGGAGCGTCGACAACAACGGAATATATTTCAGCTGTGCCAACCCTTGTTGAGTCCCTTCCACAATGCCCTCATCTCTCGTCCGCTGAATGAGGCCAGCAATGGCGTTGTTCGGATCAGTCACCAAGAGCACCACCGAAGATGCCCCTGTCGTTTTCACGATGCGCCCAACGACACCGGCAGGCGTAACCACTCCCATGTCTGGTTTGATCCCATCACCCTCGCCCTTATTGAGAATAATGGCACGATACCGGTTCGTGGCGTCACGCCCGATGACTTGCGCGGCAACCATCGTGGGAAGCGCCTGTTCCTTAAACCGCAGCAAGGTCGTCAACCGTTCTGTCGCGGCTGCGGACTCACGCAACTGGGTATGTTGCCCCCGCAGCCACTCCATTTCTTTCCGCAGTTGCTGGTTCTCTTCTCGGACCCCTTGCAACGCCACATACTGCTCCCAGCGATTAGCAATACCCGCATCAATGGACGCAATGGCTTCGAGCGGAATACGCACGGCGTATCCGACCGGCCCACCCAAATACTGCAAGAGTCCTTGGATTTGACTGGGAAACAGAAAAAGGGCCACCAGCAGGAGGGCAAAGCATGCAAGAGCAATGCGTCTGGCACCGTAGGGAGAACTAGAGTGAGCCATCCACATAAGGGAGTTCGGGATGGAACCTTATCGGTAGGTATTGGCCTGGGACATCACCGACACTTTAGCAAGTAGATCCAATTCATCGAGGATTTTCCCGACCCCCAAGACGACGGAAGTCAGAGGATCGTCCACTGTGATGATCGGCAAATTCGTTTCCTCTCGAAAGCGCGTATCCATGCCCTTCAGCAAAGATCCCCCACCCGTGAGTACGACGCCACGATCGATAATGTCGCCTGCCAGCTCAGGCGGGGTATTTTCCAGTGCCACTTTAATCGCGTTGACGATTGTTCCGATCGGTTCCTGCAGCGCTTCCCGGACTTCTGCGTCATCCACCACCAGCGTACGGGGAATGCCGGAAATCAAGTCGCGCCCCTTGATCATCATAGTCTTGCGTTCCTCAAAGGGATAGGCGGATCCGATTTCGAACTTGATCCGCTCCGCCATATGTTCACCGATGAGAAGGTTATACTTCTTCTTGATGTAATTCATGATCGCATCATCCATACGATCGCCCGCGACCTTGACGGACTCGCTATAGACGATTCCACCGAGCGAAATGACGGCAATATCTGTCGTGCCGCCGCCGATATCGACCACCATGTTGCCGGACGGTTCGGTGATCGGAAGACCGGCACCGATGGCTGCGGCCACCGGCTCTTCGATCAGATACACTTCGCGGGCGCCGGCTAATTCAGCTGAGTCTCGGACTGCTCGCTGCTCCACTTGCGTGATGCGCGACGGCACACCGATGATGATACGCGGGCGCACAAACGCGCTGCGGTTGTGCGCTTTCTGAATGAACCGCTTCAACATCTGCTCTGCCATTTCGAAGTCGGCGATCACGCCTTCTTTCATAGGCCGCACCGCAATGATGTTGCCTGGCGTGCGTCCCAACATCTTCTTGGCCTCTGTGCCGACTGCAAGCACTCGTTCGGTCTTTTTCTCAACCGCCACGACCGAAGGTTCGTTCAGCACAATCCCCTTCCCATGCACATACACGAGGGTCGAGGCCGTTCCTAGATCAATGGCCAGGTCGTTCGAGAACCATCCAAAGATATCACTCCCAAAGCCCACGATTGCTCTCCCTTCCCCTCACACTCCGACAGCGCGCTCAGTCAGGCGATGCCAGCCGACCAACATCCAACACCTGAGTACCAGCCACTTCGTCGCCAAAACGCCGCCCCTGTTCGTTCCCAATAATCAATACCGCTTCGAATGCGATGATTGTTACCGATATAAGCCATCCCACGTACGGGACGGCGAAAGCTACCTGAGCTACCGCAAAGGGAAGATTGCGGATAATGGAGTCCCGGAATCCTGCTGTCTCGCGCCGACCTGGAAGCACCGTCTGAAGACCAATCAATCGTTTCCCGATGCTGCGCCCACCGGAAAACCCATCAGCGATCAGTATATACGCCAATCCTCCAAGAAAACCTACCGGCACGAGTATTTGACAGGCTGCCGCGACGATGAACAGATCGATCAGCTTGGCGATACCACGGTTCAGGATCTGCGCCTTGGGATAAACCCCGGCACTGATTACATGAACCCCTCTGACCTCCTCCGCCAAGGGATCTCCTTACAATTAGTACCAAAGTATAACAAATCGGATTACCGAGCACAAACAAAGACCATTCTTCTACAGATTAGGCATTGCGGATGATATTTCTCGTCTCCACGAACTGCCAACTCTACCCGATCATGAGATCGCAGTTTAGAGGAAAGGCCGTCTCTTGCCTTTGCACAAACCCCTGAGTAGAATCCATGTATACGAACTTTCCAAGAGGTTGTCATGCTCAAATTGATGCGCGAAGCGTCCCACAGCTATCCCTGGCTCCTCAAGTCCATCATGGGGATCATCGCCCTCACCTTCGTCATCACCATGGGCTGGTGGGGGTTCGGCGAACAGACCGGCGCAGTCGTCGCCTCAGTTGGAGATCTCACCGTGTCTCGTGATGAGTTCCGACGCGCCTATGAGAATACCTATCGCTTCTATAAGGACAAAGTCCCTGGAGAATTCAAAGACGAAACGATCAAGCAATTAGTGGTGGATCAACTCGTCGACAATCGAACCTGGCTCATCGCAGCAAAAAACATGGGCCTCACTGTGGCTGACGACGATCTGCGCGAAGTCATCATGCAGATCCCGGATTTTCAAAAGAACGGCACATTCGATCCAGAAGTCTATAAGCGGCTTCTGGCAGCGAATCATCTGACGCCCGCGATATTCGAAGCGATGGAAGCGAAGGAAGTACTGAGCAACAAGGCCCGGATGATCATCCGCGACGCTGTGGCCCTTACCCCTGCGGAACTTGCCGAGGCGCAAGCCCTCACGTTACGGCAAACGGAGTCAGATCCTGCGAAGGCTGCCGCAGTGAAGGACCGTGCCGTACAGGACGTCCTCTTCCAAAAGCAGCAGCGCGCGTTGATGGCCTACACTGAATCGCTCAAAACGACCATCCCCATCAAGATCAACCGCGAGTTACTCTAGCAGGCTGCGGAAAAACGTTTTTTAGCCGCTTTCGAAGCGTGGATTCCGGTGTCCGGAATGACCTCCGAATTGCTCGAAATCTGCATTTGCTTCGACCAGGACAGGCGAACTGCCCATGCTGAGGCAAATTTCACCTACTCCGACGAAAATCGTGTCTTCTAGGGGTTTCGCCCAATGAACGAGCGAGCTTTTCCGCAACCTGCTAGAGCCCCTCGTCAGAAGTCATCAGGTCATCAAGTACTACAGCGGGCAATCTTCGGCCGGGGCTCGCGGACGTGAAGACCTGGACTTTCAGACTCTGTCAGAGAATCAACATCGCGTCTCCATAGCTATAGAAGCGATACCGCTCACGAACCGCTTCTGCATAGGCCTGTCGAAGAAATTCGGTCCCAGCCAATGCGGAGACCAGCATCAGCAATGTGGTCCGTGGCAAGTGAAAATTCGTGAGGAGGGCATCGACTAACTGGAACGGGAACCCTGGTGTCATAAATATATCCGTTTCTCCACGATAGGGTCGAAGCTGGCCGACCCCGCGGGCCGCAGTTTCGAGTGCGCGTACGACCGTAGTCCCGACGGCCACAACTCGTCTCCTTGTCACTCGCACCTGCTCGATGGCACGGACCGTCTCTGATCCGACCTCGATCCACTCTGCGCCCATCCGATGGTCTTCAACCTGATCGACCGTGACAGGTTTGAATGTTCCAACACCGACATGCAGCGTGACGGTCGTGAGACCGATCCCTCGCTGTTGCAGCCGTGTCAGCAGCTCCGCGGTGAAGTGAAGCCCGGCAGTCGGCGCCGCAATCGCACCCTCATGCTGTGCGAAAATGGTTTGGTACCATTCTCGATCCTGATTAGTCGGCGGCCGTTTCATGTAGGGAGGAAGCGGCATCCGGCCATGCTGTCGCAGCCATTCAGACAACGGAACCGGACTCTCGACTCGAACCGTCGTCCTGGTCGCACCACGCTCAACCACCACAGCCACAGCCTCTGCGCCCATCTCAATCATTTGTCCCGGTCGAACCGTTCCCTTGATCAGCACTTCCCAGATCGCATTGCCGAGATCCTTTACAAAGAGGATCTCGACTTCCGCGCCAGAAGGACGCTTCCGTCCGGCCACACGTGCAGCCAACACCTTTGTGTTGTTGACCACGAGAAGATCGCCTGGCTGAAGAAGGTCAGGCAACTCATCGACGCGGCAATGAGCAAGCGAGCGGTCGACACGCTGCAGAACGAGCAGCCTGGCGTGATCGCGCGGGAAGCTTGGATGAGCGGCGATCAGTGAAGAATCGAACGGAAAGTCGAAGTCTGAGAGCAGCATCAGGAAGACGGCGGGGTCGGGGCTTTCGTCAGCGTCATATTCTTCAGTTCGGTCCCTGGATAATAATACTGAAGAATCGTAGAGAAGGAATAGCCCAACTCAGCCAGTTCTTTCGCACCCCACTGGCACATGCCGACGGCATGACCCGCACCGAAACCTGAAAGTACCACATCCTGGCCGATCGATTCGACGGCAAACTGCGTGCTGGGGATGATGGTGTAGCCGACCGCTTTCCGCAACTCTTCTCCGCGAAGAACCAGTTCCCCATCAGAGTGGAGAACACGCAGCGTGGCGACTCGCCCTCCCCGGCTGAACGACAACGGCGTTATCGTCGCGATCGTACCCACAGAAAACCCCTGCTCGCGCAAACTCTGCTCGAGGGTGTCGATTTTGAAGGATGACTTCCATTGATAATTGGGCGACATCAGGTCGAACGGGCACTCCACACCCTTGAGATAGGGGTATTCTTTCGACCACACATTCATAGCATCTTCCGTCAAGCCGGCGGCCGTCGATGAGAACGCTGCGTAGATCGGCGCATCCTGGTAGGTCACAACCAGCCCCCGCGTATCTTCGACCGCGCGTAGGATCTCGGCATCAACCCCCTGCTTCCCACGATAGACCTGATCTTGTACTGTCGCCGCCACGTCGTACTCACGCGTGGCACTCAACATCTGCTGATAAAGCGCGTAGGTCCTAGCCGCAACCGCCTGTGCTTTCAGCATCTCAGGATGCCAAGTTGAACTGACCTCGGCAGGAACCACCCCTTTGACATATTCTTCCACATCCACTCGATTAATGACCAGAAACCCCTTACCTCTTCGCACGAGATGGATGAGGCCGCTCACAGAGACCTCTGTGCCGGAGTCGCCCGATGACACAGCCGCCCCCTTGGACTTCCGAGTGGGTCGAGGAAAGGTCAGTGTGAGGCCTTGCTCTCCACCCTGCAGCGTCAGTTGATCCGTCTGCATGCGGACACCGTTCAACAAAAACCCCGTTTCTGCTGCTGCAACCTGGACCGGCGCACGCAGAGTCAGACTATGGCCTTTTGCATCCTTCACCAACAACGGACTGTCTGCACGCATATCGAGCCCTAGCACGTCGGACGATAGCAGAACTCTGATCGACTGCGCCGCCTCGCCCCCCGAAGACAGAACAAGAACGAATGCTCCCGCCGCGATGGCTTGGCACAATCCGCCTCTCAATTGCTTCACCGGCGAAAAATCCATGTTATCAAGTAGAATACCAGACTTAAGATGATGCTCAGGAGCAGGCTAGTTGCGAGCGGAAATGAGAAGCTGAAGTTATCTCGTCGAATGGAGATGTCGCCGGG
>DATHTZ010000389.1:0-1645 GCA_035462675.1 Nitrospiraceae bacterium
AATGACATAGTTCAGGCCGAGTTCAAATTCTTGGCGTGCGCCGGAGAACTCACCGTTTTGGCCGGTATATCTCCCATAGGGCTGAAATCTCCCGATCCCAATCTCCTGCGGAAACAGATACAGGGCGTAGCCGGTCCATGCCGTGCCGGCAAACATGCAAAAGCAGCCGCCATTGTTTGATGAAGCGTCAGTAAAGGCGGCGAGACTCTGTGCCCAATACCGCTTGAACTCAGCGTTGACCGTGATCACGCCACCTTTGTCCCCGAGTACTTTTTCATACAGGAGGTCGGTAGTAAGATTCCCGTAGAAGCTGCTATTTATCGCTGTACCAGCGCCGGAATTCTGATACTCTCCTCCTACCGCGAGCGCAAGAATATCGCCGGCTGTCCCATAGTAGGTACCGCTGGTATAGTAACCGGGATTCTTCTCTTCGTTCAGCAAGTTCAACGTGAGACGTCCTGCGTACTTCAGCTGGTTCCTTTGATTGGCTCCGCAAGGTCCGCCATAGGTGGAAGGAGTTACTGCGGTCCCTCCGGGTCCTGGGGTTAATGTAGGAAGGTTGCAGACCCCACCACCTGACTGCAGTCCCGTAAATATCCCTCCGACATATTGCAGGTGTGTGCCGCCTGGATGGACTTTCCCGAAGAAGGTCACGCCATTGTCACGGCCATAGAGACCAGCCCCCCCTGCGCCAAAGTTCCCGCTGAAGTCGGATTGATTAAACGGCGTTCGAAAGCCATCGAAGACCGCATGGTAAAAAGGACCATTCAGTTCGCCTCGCTCTGTCGGCACCAACATGCGCCCGAACCAGACGTTCACTTGCTCATTGATCTCGAACTTCCCGATCGCATCCAACATCCCGATGTTAGCATTAGATCCGAATTCATTTCCTGAAGATCCGTTACCATTACCTCCATTGGCCGTACAGTTAAAACATTCGGTGTTGAACTCGAACCCGACGTACTTATGGATCTTCCCATTGATATAAATACGAGCGTTGTTGACCCCAAAGGTGTTGCTATATTGTCCTCCGCTCGCCGACCCATCTTCGACCATATTGAAACTGGTGCGCACACCCATTCCGAGGGAAATCCACTTGTCCTCGTCGAGCTTGATCATGCCGGCGGCGTACGCACTGGGGGCCGTGGATGCCATCCCGGCCACCAACGCGATCGCGGCCCCAACAGCCCCAAACATGTTCCACCGTCTTATTCGATCAACCTTCATGGTATCACCCTCCCATGCCCTGTTGATGATGCCGTTGCTCACTCTGGGCACTCTCACCTCGACGACGTCGTCGCTGCGCACGCCATTGTGCGCGCCGGTCGAAAGCTTAACTCCGGATCCGGCCTGATTTATAGGGGGCAGGCCACTTCCGCAAGATCACAGAAGGCCTTTCATGCGCGAAACCCTATAAGGGCAGCGGCTCTCAGAGAAGCGATGGCTTCGCGATGAATGAACGTGTGGCTTGCTTCTTGGCCAAGGTACCCATTCTTACCCACCCCCTAGAATTCTGTTGCGGGAAGGAAAATACTTATCGTATGCTTTCGAATCCAGCGAGCCTGAATTTCCCGCGATGACGGGTTAACGCCAGGAGGGCATCATGGCGACCGTGGCATTTCAGGACCGCCTTCGAGATCATCCG
>DATHTZ010000390.1:0-6172 GCA_035462675.1 Nitrospiraceae bacterium
GTGCTCGCAGAACGCGCACGATGAAACTGTGCTCGTCCGATGCGCGCTAGTGGGGAACGTTCCCGCCAGCCCGCGATGTGCGCCAATTTTTTGAAGGTGGAGACGGGGAAGAAGATGCTATGAAAGCTCATCGAATCTATGCCTTGGTGGTGAGGTATATGTACCTGTACCGGCGGAGTTTGCCGCGCATGATGGAAATCTTCTATTGGCCGTTCTTGGATCTCGTCATTTGGGGATTCATTACGGTCTACCTCATGAAATTCCAGGAACAGATTCCAGGAGTGGTGACATTTTTTTTAGGTGCCTTGATTCTGTGGGACATACTGTTCCGAGCCCAGCAGGGAGTGACGATTTCGTTCTTGGAGGAGATTTGGGCGCGAAATCTCATGAACCTGTTTGCCAGTCCGCTGAAGCCGAGCGAGTTCCTTGCCGCGACGATGGTGATGAGCGTCCTCAAGGTGATGGCTGTTTCTGTCGTGATGGTCGTTTGCGCAGGCCTGTTCTACTCATACAATATCTTTGTGATCGGGATGTGGCTGATTCCGTTCGTCTTGAATCTTGTGATGACGGGATGGATTATCGGGGTGCTGACCACGGCTCTCATCATGCGATTTGGTCAGGAAGCGGAAGTCTTGGCTTGGAGTATGGTGTTCCTGTTCCAGCCCATCTCTTGTGTGTTTTATCCGATGGAGGTGCTCCCAGGTTGGCTGCAGGCGATTGCGTGGATGAACCCGGCTGCCCATGTGTTTGAAGGGATGCGTGCTGTAATCAACACTACTGCCGAGCCGATTGCCCATCTTGGGTGGGCGACGGGTCTCAACCTATTGTTTCTCGGCATAGTAGTTGCTGGCTTCCATTGGACCTTCGAGCTTTGCCGGGAGCGTGGGCTGCTGGTGCGTATTGGAGAATAAACCGACTGGGCAAACCGAGACTTGGATTGCCATTTTCAAGAGGGCTATGATAGCCTACATCCACCTTATCGCAGGGGCCTGGGGCGAGGTGGAACGAAACATACAGGTCTGCAGCATCGATGTTGCCTTGCCCGAGAATCTCGTCGGAAGTCAGACCTAAGTCGCCGCATCTTTCGCGCCTTCGGCCCGCTCCTTCCTCCGCCCCTCGCGTACAAGACAATATCATCATACTCATAAGGAGGAACCCCAGATGGGTTCAAAGATCTATGTCGGTGGGTTGCCCTATTCGGCGACCGAGCAGGAGTTGAGCGATCTGTTCGGAAAGCATGGCGCCGTCGCTTCCGCTCGGATTATTACGGATAAGTTCACGGGACAGTCACGCGGCTTTGGCTTCGTCGAGATGTCTTCGGATGCGGAGGCACAGGCGGCTATTACCGCTCTGAACGGTACGGAGATGGGTGGCCGGACCTTAACCGTGAATGAAGCGCGTCCCCAGGAGCCTCGCACCGGCGGTGGAGGATTTGGTGGGGGTGGTGGCGGTGGTCGTGGCGGCGCCGGCGGGGGCAAGCGCGATCGCTGGTAGTCTATAATCGCGAATACGAACGGGGGCTGTTATCGTCAAGATAACAGCCCCTTTTTTCTGCCGGCCTTGGTGGACTGATCGACTGAGTGGCGGATTGCGATAAGACGGTGGGTGGGGAGGTGCCTGCCCACGTTGTTCAGGAAGGGTTGGTGAGGATTCAATGGGGCCGATGTCCGAGTCTGTATCATTGGCTGACCCGCCTTCATTCTCTTTCCACAAGAATCCTGTTCTGATCGTCGAGAATTTTTGGCCACCGGAAGAGCGGTAGTTCTTCCGCGAATGGATGCATCAAACTGCCTGGAAGAGTCTGATGGACCTGCCGAATGTTAGGGAAGATTTCCCACATGCAGGGGGCTGGGCGAAAGTAGAAATCGGCCTGGCCCAAGGGTAGCGATTTCTTTCGCGCTTACAGCTGTCCTGCATTCAGGCCTACAGGGAGTCCTTCCCAAATATCGTAGGGCGGGCCCGTGGGTTTTAACTAGGACTCGTACGCGGCTGGAGATTTGTCTGCAGACCCATGACGATACAGACCAATGTTATGGGGTGGAGGGTGCGACGAAGCCTCGCCGGCGCATCGCGCTGGTAAGCTATTTTCATGACGAATGGCGGGCGCGATTGGGGTGGAGCACTGATCATCTATGAGAAACGGAAGAGGCATAGTTCTGAGCAGCCGGATCTCGAAATAACAGACTGTATTGAGCCTCGGCCAGGCTCTCTTGTGATGTTCACGGTTCCCCGCTTTCATCACCTGTGTCGGGTGGATCGAGTCGCAGGAGAAGAGCGGCGATTCTCAATTGCCGGCTGGTTTATGCCGGAACATCTGTCAGTTCGCTAATCAAACCATCCATCCCCAACTTTTGGAACTCCTGGCTGGCCTTCTGTCAGACTCTCGGCCGAAGGCGGAGGCGCATGGAGAGTCTGTTGCACGAGTGTCACTAAGGCTTGAAGCTTAAACGGTTTATGAAGAAATGGAAGGTTCCCTCGGCGTATGCCGTACCCTGCCAAGTCCTTGTCGACATTGCCGGACATCACGATCACTCGCAGGTCTTTTCGCATCCGGAGCGCGCGGACGGCCAGTTCATGGCCATGCACATGGGGGAATTGATTGGAGTTTGAGGCTAATTGAAATCCCGGAGGGGGGAGGATGAGGTCTGTGAGCAACAGATCGATGGGTCCTTTGTGCTGCGCAAAAATTTTGAGGGCCTCTGAACTGCCGCAGGCATCAAGGACCAAAAAGCCTGCCTGTTGAAGTATTGTCTTGCACAGGTTTGTAATTATCGCCTCATCATCGACCACCAGGATGGTCGGGGACAGAGGTTGAGGCACGAAGTCTTGCTGTCCTGACATAGGAGGCACCCTTGCAGACAGCATAGTACCTGACAGAGTTTATGGCGAGAGAATCCACCTTTCCGGCAGCAAGGATAGCGGGGTCAGGTGGGGTTTCTGGTGGGTGACGGAGCCCAACCTTCTCCCAACGCCTTAAAGAGGCCGACCATATCCGTTAAGCGAGCGCGTTCGGTGAGGACCAGTTGAGCTTCTGCTGTCAGTGCCGTTCTCTGTGCATCCAGCACATCCAAATATGTCACCAGGCCTTTGCGGTAGCGGATGTCGGCTAAGCGCAAGGCTTCCTGTGCAGCAGAGAGTTGCTCACGCTGCCGCGTGAGCTGTTCTGCTCTCGCGTTCAGCGAAGTCAACAAGTCCGCAACTCCCCGAAACGCCTGCAAAATAGTCTGCTGGTAGCTTTCCAGCATCTGCACATGGCGTGACTCCGCCGAAACCAATCGAGCGAGGTTGGTCCCTCCTTGAAAGATCGGCAGGAAAATCGACGGGCCGATGCTGTGGCAGCACGAGATTGGAACAGCTACTCGCGGGCGGACCGAGCCTTGAGCGCATCAAGCCGGTTTTTCTCCAGACTGACACGCACCGATTTCTCCTGCGTCACGATGACGGATCCCGGCGCTTGTCCCTTCGCCTTCTTGACCCATTTGCGTCTCGTATAAATGACATCACCTTTGCCGCTCTTTTTCAAATCGCTGTAGAGCAGCGCCAGCGTAGCGGCGTCTCGTATCGTCTCGGGCGGCGGATCGCTTCCTTTTTCCAAGCGGACCACGACGTGTGAGCCAGGTGTGCCGCGAGCATGCAGCCAGAGGTCGTCGCTCTTAGCAAGGCCGAACGTGAGTTCGTCGTTCTCTCGCGCGTTTCTTCCGACATAAATCGCCAAACCGTCCGACGAGGTAAAGCGGCGGAACGGGCCCTGAGGCCGTTCTTGCCGGCCCTTCCCTCCTCCTGCCCGCGATGCAGCTCGTGTTCGGATGATCTGACGCGGTTGCTCGGGCGGTTGCCAGGTTCCTTGTTCGATGGCTGTCAGCTCTTCCTGGAGAGTCCCCAGCTCTCTTTCTCCGTCTCCGATGCGTGGCCGCAGCTCCCGCTCTGCAGCCAGGTACTTCCGGTACTTTCGGAAATAGTCATCCATATTGCCTTGGGGAGTTTTGGCCTGGTCGAGCGGGATTGTTAGGCTGGGAAGGTCCTCATCGAAATAATCCACCACGGCGACCTCGGCCTGGCCCTTGCGGATGGTTCCGAGGTTTGCCTTGATCAGTTCCCCATAGCGATCGTAGGCCTTGTACTTCTCTGCCTTTGCGAGGTCTTCGTGCCAGGCCTCAATGCGGTGGCGGAGCTTCTTGACGGATTTTCTCAGTATCCCTGCCCGGATGTTCCGTGCGGTTTCGACGACTGAAACACCCTCCGCCGTGAGATAATGGGCTTCGATGGCAGCCGACAGAGGGAAAGAGGACTCAGGGACGTTCTGGCTGAATCGCGCCTGCTCCCCAGCACCTCGTTCTCGTTGCTGGGGAGGGGGAAGAACGTATAGCTGTCCCACACGATCCTTTCCGCCGCTCAGGTCTCGTCGGATACGGTTTGCTTCATCGAGTACAAGGAGATTCGATGTTTTTCCTGTCAGTTCTGCGACCAGTCTGCAGGGACCTTCTTTGGCAGTGAGTACAAACTGTACGATTCGGTCCCCGTGAATCTGTTCGACTTGGTCGATGCGTGCTCCTTGCAGATGGGCACGGAGAAATTGACAGAAGGGTGGAGGAGTCGGTGGATTCTGAAAGTCCGCGGTGGTGATATGGAGTCGGACGGTTTCGGGCCGGCATGAGATGAGGAGACGGTGCGTCCGCCCCGGCGTGCGAATCTCCAGCACCAGTGTGCGGGCCGTCGGCTGGTAAATTTTTTGAATCCAGCCTCCAGCCAAAACTGGCGCACATTCGTCTATCACCTTCGCAATTTCTGTCGCGGTCAATGCCATAGTTCGTCTCCAATCGGCTCCTGTGCTCAAATAGAATGGCGTAGATTGACCACGAAGGAGGAACTTTTCTCATTCAGGCCATCGACTCGATCAGCTCGTGGCCCAACAGGTTGTTGCAAAACCATTCTTGCACGAAGAAACATAGGGCTGAAGGAAGTCATGCACGGACCCAGCAAAGCCCGCAGGTTGTTCAAAAAGGCCAGACTTCTCACCCGCCCAACCCTGGCGGATGCTTCACCCTCCCGCCCTGAGTTTGCCAAGACAGCCTCTTCGCCCAGGGACGCGCCTTATCCCAGGCAAGTCCGCAACGAGCGATGAGGTGAATCGTACTTCGTCACGTAGGTTGAGCCTTTGAGCGACGCGAGAACGATGTTGGCGGGCTTTTTCAACAACTTGCCGAGCATTTTTGCCGCATGGGACCAATTGTGTCACATCTATCAGCAGTTTAGGCCGAATACTGTCCATAAGTACTCTACGATTCATTGGGAAAACACGCAAGAGTCGCAATGACACCCATGGCATTGAGATTGCTCTCTTTTGTACAGGTAAACGGCTGGTTACACGGCTGCTAAACTAAGAAGGGGAAAGGTCGGCGTCGTAGGCTCCAGCGTGAACAGAGGAGGACCCTATGCAGTGCGCACGATGTGATGGTCTCATGGTTACCGATAACCTTATCGACATTCAGGAAAGCAGTATTCCAATGTGGATGAGAGGATGGCGATGTGTGTCTTGCGGGAACATCATCGATCCGCTCATTCAGCAACATCGGATGATCCAACGGGCTGGAGCAGTGCGGTTGCTCGAAACAGAAACGGCCAGGCCGCGGCTCCGTCACGTTGCTTAACGCAACGACGTAGGATTGCTGACCGCAAAGGGTTCTGACCTCCAAAATCCGTGATTGATGAGCGCGGGCTCGACGGCATATCTCGTCGTTCGTTCCTCGTCAATCGTAAGCAAGCCAGGCGAGAGGCATGACAGGCGCGACTCGCACAGATGAAGCTCCTGGTCAGTCTCGCCTTCCTCACAAGTCTCCCACGAACAGCGAAATTCGCTTCACGCTTCACGAACAACGTTTCACAGGTCACATGTCTTATTCTCTTTCGCCGAATACCCCGAAGCTTGATTAGGGGATGAAGGCGAGGAGAACTCTCCGTAGCCTTGGCGCAGGAAGGTCGCGGCCTCGTCACCCCACCCAAAGGCTCTGGTTCCGACCACGATGCCCGCTTCACAAAGTCTGATAGTGACGTGCGCATGTGAGAATCGACCAGGCCGCCATCTGAAGAGAAAAATGAGCGAGCTTGGAATATGAGAGAGCAGGCTAGTGTAGTGTCCAGCAAATAGATGGACCTAGGGGATGAGGTCAGGCAC
>DATHTZ010000391.1:0-1641 GCA_035462675.1 Nitrospiraceae bacterium
TAGGCGAACGGTTGATCGCGTCCAGGGTGCTGAGCATTCGAGGATCGTTCGGCGACAGAAAAAAGACCAACGGCATGAGCAGATTGGACGCATCCAGCGAGTCGCTGTCATAGTGCTGCACGAAGGCTTGGCGCGTCGCACTCCACCCTTTGGCCATCACCTCTTCATAAATCTGATCCCTCACTTGAAGCCATCGCGGTCGATCTGCCGGAAAGGACCGCTTCTGCGCCAATCGAAGACCACGATCCATGGCGACCCAGCACATCAGTTTGGAGGACACAAAGTGGCGGCGGCCTCCCCGCACCTCCCACATCCCCTCGTCCGGTCGCTGCCAGTTGTCACACAGCCAATTCAATCGCCGCCGTATGCGGGTCCAGGCATCGTAGCTGATGGGCGTGACATACTTATTGTAGAGGTATAAAGCGTCCAGAAGCTCGCCATAGATGTCCAACTGCAATTGGCTATACGCTCCGTTGCCGATGCGCACAGGTCTGGAGTCTCGATAGCCGTTCAGGTGATCCAACGTCTGTTCCTTTAGATCATGCCGGCCATCAATGCCATACACGATTTGCAGCGATCCATCCGCCTCGACCTCGCCGGCGCGCGCGTCCAACCACCGCATGAACCCTTCCGCTTCCTCGGTCAATCCGATCCTGAGCAAGCCATACAACGTAAACGCGGCATCCCGCATCCAGGTGTACCGATAATCCCAGTTTCGAACTCCTCCCACGGTCTCCGGCAAGCTGCACGTGGGGGCCGCGATGATGGCGCCGGTCGGCTCGAACGTCAGCAGTTTCAGCATAAGCGCCGATCGGTAGACCATTTCCCGCCAGCGGCCGGTGTACGTGCATTTCGACAGCCAGCGATGCCAAAAATCAACCGTGCCTTCAAAGAGCGCGTTGGTTTCGTCCAGCGACGGACAACACCCAGCGTGCCCTTCGGTTTCAATGCGTCGAAGCACGAAGACGACCGTTTGCCCTTCCTGGAGCCTGAATGTCGCCCGGACGCCGTGATCATCGGGAGTGAGCGGAATCGTGGTGACTAGCCCAAGGCTCAGCTCAGGCGAATGAAAGCTCGCCCCCTGTTCCGTCAACTTGGTGTGATGCGTCGCGCGAGCATAATCGAATGCAGGATGGCATCGTAACGTAAACTCCATGCTTCCCCGCACGACTTTCACGCGACGAATCAGTTGATCCTGCCATAGAGAGTCGCGCGGCAGACCGGCCGGCATGAAATCCTCGATTTCCCCGACTCCACTCGGTGAAAGAAAGCGAGTCACCAGCACATTGGTATCCGGCCAGTACAACTGTTTCGACTTGATTCCCTGCTGCGTAGGAGCGATCTCGAATCGGCCCCCTTTGGTGTCGTCCAGAATGGCGGCAAATACACTCGGCGAGTCGAAGTGTGGAAAGCAGAACCAATCGATCGATCCGTTCATGCCCACCAGCGCCGCCGTGCGCATGTTTCCTATGATGCCGTAGTTCTCAATGGGCTGATAGGGCGCGGGCTTCATCTCATCATCTCCCGACCATGAGAGGCAGCTAACTCTACAACGTGATGACCTTCCACTCCTCTGACCTCGCCTCCTTATAGTGGAAGATCGATGTTAGCGCAAATGGCAAACAGAGAGGGATTGTGCTT
>DATHTZ010000392.1:0-5229 GCA_035462675.1 Nitrospiraceae bacterium
GTGGCAGGGACCGGAGAGGCAATGCCATGACACAACAGTTAGTGGATCTCGTGGAGCAGTTTTGTCAGTACCAGCTCAAACAGCGTGGCAAAACGGAAGGAGGGGTGCAACGCTATCGCTGGGTGCTTGAGCAGTTTCTGATTTTCGTCAGATCCCGACACGGACGGTTGGCCCGCGCGACTGACCTCACGCTGTCCTCGATTCAGATGTGGATGGACGACATGGCTGGCTGTGATCTTGCCCTGAGTACGATGCGTTCGCGTCAATCCACGCTGTCGAGCTTCTGTTGTTGGCTTGTGAAGCGAGGCGTGCTTCAGGTGAATCCCGTCGCGGCAATGGACCGACCACCGCATCGAATGGAACCACCGCGACAAGTGCCGACTCCGGCCCTCATGAATGCGCTGATCGCAGCAGCCCAGCAACGCCAGCGGCCTCGTGATATCGCCATCTTTCTGATCATGCGGTACACAGGGATGCGGCGCGAGTCGGTCGCCACGCTTCAAGTCCGACACCTCGACGGCAACTGGGGCTTGCGGCGGGTACGCGTTAAAGGCGGGCAGACGCGGGACATTCCATTGCCGGAAAGCGTGATGACGTATCTCCATACCTACGTCGAACGGTTGACTGGCACTGTGGGTCAGATAGGGCCGGAGACGCCGCTGTTCTGGTCTCTGTGGTGACGACGGACCATCGGAAGGAGTCGAGCACCGATGCAAGGCAAAAACATCTGGCGGCTCTGCAAAACCTATGGGCGGCTCATTGGGTACCCGATGCTGAAACCCCATGATTTGCGTCATGGGGTCGCGATGGAAGTGCTGGAGCAACAGCATGACTTGGAACAGGTTCGGGCCTTGCTCGGGCATGCGCGCATCGACACGACCCAAATCTACACCATGATTCGGCCCTCGCATCTGAAGCAGGTGGTGTCGATTTATGAAGAGCCAGCGAGACGGATGCTGACGAGTTAGAGCAGCGATACCATTCCATGTTTAAGGACCAACCCAATGGTCCTCAAACAAGAAGGCAAAATACTTAACAAAAACAATGTGGTGGTCCCAACGGGATTTGAACCCGTGTTTAAGCCTTGAGAGGGCTCCGTCCTAGGCCAGGCTAGACGATGGGACCAGATCATCAATGATGAGGGATCGACTTGGCACAGTAACATGGGAGCTTTTCGCTTTTCAATTCTTATTGAATCTAAGCAGTTTTCAGGCCCCTGCCTGCTAGCTCACCCACGACTTGACAGAGACGGCTGTATAGCCTACCTTGCGGCAAGTACAAGCAGCGGGCATCTGGGAACGGGGGTTCTTCGGTCGTCGGCCTCCTCTTTCCATCGGCTGACTCATGGTGGGCATGTGAACAACCCGCTCCAAGTCAAAACTATCGGCATCACCGACTCCCCGGAACTGATCGACATCGAGATGCCCGAACAGGGCCTTGAGCTCTATGTCGGCTCGAATGTGTTTAGAAATACAAACGGCGTCGTCAAGCTTCAGGGTAAGGAGCAGGTGGTGTTGGAAACACAACCCCAGCCATTGACGTTACTCCTGACGATGGATCTGTACGATGAGCAGGGAACCCGCGTCGGCCATATCAGACGGAATGCGCTCTCGGCGCATAGCGCGGGCCGCTTCACCATCACTGTAAAGATCAGCGGCGAGGCAACTCCGGGCGATCCTCCGTCAGTCACCGTAGCAGACCGAGCAACTGGACACACGGTCTTCGAAGCCTGTCTCATGCAGAAAAGAAAAATCCGCATCGCCGCGGGGCGCTTCTGCACCCATAAAGGTGAATTAGTCACCGTCAGCCCACACTACTGCCGCATCGGCACCGGTCTAACCCTGTTCGGCGATGTTGCGGAAAGCCGCGGCAGTGCGGCAACAATCGGTTAATCGGGCTCCAAGAGACTCCAGCTTCAATTCAGGTATGTCAGCCCCCGCAAATCGAGAGAGCGATAGCCGTCAGCCACCCTAGCTCCTTGTGAAAAAACACATCCTTTTTGACAAGGCACAGGACTCCCGTACAATGGCAGTATGCCGGACATCGTGAAGCCAAGCATGCAAGCGTTCTTGGTCTGCGACCAGGTCATCGAAGACAGCGTGACCAAGAAAAAAAGCCTCATCGGCCTCTTCACGCATTTACAAGCCGTGAGCTTTCCTTTCCAACACTCACAAATGGGGCTGTATTTCTGCCTTACCGATGCCGAAGGGACCTATCATTTCGACATCGATTTGATCTGCCTTAACGACGAGCAGCTCGTCTGCCGGGCCATCCTTCCAAACATTGCCATCGCCGATCGCCTTCAAATTTCCGATTTCGGGATCAATATCCCCTCGCTGGTCTTTCCCACTCCGGGACGCTACGAATTTCGCCTGAGCATGGAAAGGCATCTCATCGCGCAGAAAGACTTCAGCGTCATGCAGATGCCGACCCACCAAACCGCATAGGACTCAGTTCGCTCCGATATCCTCCCTTCTCTGAATGAGCCCTTCTCCCGTCTACCACTCTTGTGATAGAACAGCCCGCGGACTAGCCCGCTTATTCACGGGGGTTCGTCACGAAACCGCCGAGACACCAAGCGAGACGGGTGCGCGGAGCCGTGAGGGAGGAAGGCATACTTGAAACAGTATGTTGACCGACCTGACGGCGAGCCCGCCCGACGTCAGGTGCGTCGCCACCGCGCTTGCGAGGTCGAGCGCCCCTTGTATGATCCTGGCGCGAAGAAAGAATACCGCAATGAGTTCTGATTTTCGTATCGGCAGTTGCAGTAGAAGCCTTCGTGAATTATGCGGGCTTGGCTCGCACCTGTCTCGCCCATAAAAGGAGGCAACGCTCTATCGTGCCTGAATCGACCGGCGCTTCAAACTTTATCCGTGACATCGTGGCCGCCGATCACGCAACCGGCAAACATGGCGGTCGAGTGGTTACGCGCTTCCCACCTGAGCCGAACGGCTATCTCCATATCGGCCACGCGAAATCGATCTGCCTGAACTTCGGCTTGGCACACGACACCCCAGGCGGCATCTGCCACTTGCGACTCGATGATACCAATCCAACGACCGAAGATCCCGAATATGTCCGTGCCATACAGGACGACGTCCGATGGTTGGGGTTCGATTGGCATGAGAGGATGTTTTTTGCCTCGGATTACTTCGAACGACTCTACGCGTTCGCTGTACGGCTGATAGAGAAAGGTCTTGCGTACGTCGACACGTTAACTGCTGAAGAAATGCGAGCCTATCGCGGCACTCTGACTCAGCCGGGAAAGAATAGCCCTTCTCGCGAACGTTCCGTCGATGAAAACCTTGACCTCTTTCGACGCATGCGCGCTGGAGAGTTCGCTGACGGCACCCACGTGCTTCGCGCCAAGATCGATATGGCATCACCCAATATCAATCTGCGAGACCCGACTCTATATCGTATCAGGCACACGACCCATTATCGAACAGGGAGCGCCTGGTGCCTGTACCCGGCCTACGACTATGCGCATCCCCTTTCGGACGCGCTCGAGGGAATCACGCACTCAATCTGCACCTTGGAATTTGAAGATCACCGGCCTCTCTACGATTGGGTCGTCGAGCAGGCTGAAGCGCCGCACCGGCCGCAGCAGATCGAATTTGCCCGTCTCAGCCTGACCCATACCGTCATGAGCAAACGGAAGCTGCTCGAGTTGGTCGAAAAGAAACTGGTGAGCGGGTGGGATGACCCACGACTGCCGACGATCAAAGGACTTCGCCGCCGCGGGTATACCCCAGAGGCAATTCGGGCCTTCTGCGACCATATCGGCGTCGCCAAACGCGAGGCCATCGTCGAGATGCAGCTACTCGAACACTTTGTTCGCGAAGATCTGAACAAGCGGTCGCCGCGAGTGATGGCCGTATTGCGTCCACTCAAAATCATCCTCACCAATTATCCCGAGGGCCAGTCCGAAGAATTGGAAGCCGTCAACAATCCGGAGAATCCCTCTGCAGGGACGAGGAACGTCCCCTTTTCACGCGTTCTCTATATTGAGCGAGAAGATTTCCGCGAAGATCCGCCCAAACAGTTTTTCCGACTTGCTCCAGGACGCGAAGTGCGGCTCCGGTACGCCTACATCATTCAATGCGTCGGGGTGGCGAAAGATCCGGAGACCGGTGAGATCACCGAACTCCATTGCACCTATGATCCCACAACCAAGAGCGGCGCTGCCCAGGAACAGCGCAAAGTCAAAGCCACCATCCATTGGGTCTCGGCAGCTCATGCGCTGAAAGCCGAAGTCCGACTCTACCACCCACTCTTAGTGACGGATCTGGCGAAGGTACCGCCAAACCACGATTGGACAACCTATCTCAATCCTGCTTCATTGGAGCGAATCACGGACTGCCTGGTTGAACCCAGTTTGCGGCATACCGTGCCCGGCACACGGTACCAATTCGAGCGCCTGGGATACTTCTGTACCGACCCTGATTCGGCATCCGGCACTCTGACGTTCAATCGTACCGTGTCACTCAAAGACGCCTGGGCAAAGATCGAAAAAACTCAGCCGCCACGGTAGCAAACCGGCACGCTCCTCTCGTTTGTCTAAACTCACCCGAAACTCCCCTTCCCCCTGACCATCCGTCATACAATTTCCATGTTTTACTTTACGGTAGCGTTGAGGTTGCTACACTAGCCGGAGCATGAGGTACCGGCATGACGAGAAGCCTCGAATCGGATGGAGGGCAACATGATAGAGTGTCGAGAATATCCACGAATCCCTGTTGACATGCAGGTGTTCTTCTCCAGCACCAACAAGGCAGACATTTGCGAAGGCACCATGTTCGACCTGTCTACCAGGGGGTGCGCCGTCACCAGCATGTCGTCGGTTCAGCCCGGTTCAGCGATGAGAATTCTTATCAGGGCGACCGATCTGGGATCACCCATTACAATCGAGTCCGCCGCGGTTCGTTGGAGTGAAAGCGGGGAGTTCGGCGTCGAATTCCTCGGCCTCTCGGAGATCGATCAGCGCCGCCTGCACCGATTGCTGCAAGTCGCCAGCACCCTCCAAGTCCGCCCGAGTTGACCGCTGGCCGATCTTCGGATTCAGCGTGGTACAATGCCGGGCATGATCTGCCCTCTCTGTCACCAATCCAGCATCTGGTAAGGCAACCCCTGGCGCCCCTTCTGCTCAGAACGATGTCAAGTGATCGACCTCGGTGCCTGGGCAACGGAACGGTATCGGATACCGGGCCCCACCCTCACCGTGGACGC
>DATHTZ010000393.1:0-3051 GCA_035462675.1 Nitrospiraceae bacterium
GGCACAGAGCGCGACCCCGCCCCCCAACACTGCCACAGCGGACAACTGGACCACAGCTGCAATCTGATTCGCTTCGACCAGATATCCCAGAGATCCACCCAGTGCGCCGACAACGAGACCGACTACGACCCAAGGGGCAAATTCCATTGCATGATTACCCACCATCGTACGGAGAGCCGCTCCATCGGGAAACGTCGGAAATGGACGTCCCATGAGAGCCACTTTCCGTACATGACCGATTTCAAACGCATCGCGGGCAACAGATGTACAGGCAATGATGATGGCCATCATAGCCGGCCCATCCGGATGTTTGAGATAGTCATACCCAACAAGCCAAAGCAACGCCAAGACCAACAGAGACAGCTGGACCCCGTACACAAACCCAATCCAGCCACCGAGCCAGAGCAATAGACGACTCCCGTCCTCGCCTACAATCTTTCCCCAGACAGTAGCCCGACCGACACGATAGGCTAACAATGCCGTCACCAACGAGACGAGGCCGCTGACCGCCAGCAACACGACCGGCTCCGAAAGCGGCAACCACAACTTGGCCAACCGATAGACAGCGAACGCCACCAACCCAGGCACAAACATGACGATGCGCTTTTTCTTGCGCACAGAGTTTTCTGTAACGGCCAGACTGAGGCTGGGTAACACTCGTAACGCCATTCGATGCAGCATGATCCGCTCGTTAAACGTGAGAGGTGAAGCGTGAGATGAAACAAGCGCTTCTGGTATTACGTTTCACGTCTTACCTTTTACGCCTTCTGTGCGCCCATCCCGAAATAGCGCGCCTTCACTTCTTCCATCAGCGCGACGGTGATGCGCGTCTCTCCACGATCGGCTGCCGTCCGCTCCAATTCAATACGCGCCATAGCACGTACAGGCGCCGGCACCTTGTCCAATCGACGTTCCGCTTCTGGTTCCCACTCGATGCGTTCGCCGGTCCTTGGACGGAACACTATGTCATAGGTGACGACTCGTTCTCCTCTCATCCGCATATCCTGCTCGACTTCACTTCGCACGAGCGGGGCAAGATATGGAGGCATGCGGTCCAGCCGATGGATCGCATCATCGGTCCACATTACTCGATCGACGAGTCCTCCTGGTTGACCAGCAGGGACATCGACCCCTACTGTCAGCCCACAGCCTCGACATTCCGTCCGTATGAACCACTGGGGCGTTCCATCACCATACACACGTTCTTCGATCCCCTCGGTATGCATCCAACGACCGCAGCCACAGGTCAGCATGGGCTTTCCTCGCTTCCAGCCCTCCGCAATCGGATCTCGACTCTGTCGCTCATCCGATCTTTCCCGGATACAAAAGATACAGCATCGTGTAGGTGGTGGTTCCGGTCACAAACAAAATGCAGTAGATGGCCATCGTGAAACGTCCAAGCGCTCGGTGGCGATGCCCGCCGTCCGGCCACAGACGCTGGATGGTCATTTCTACGGCGAACACAATCGCGATAATGGCGAGGAATCCGGCCCACACCACGAGCCGGCCCATCCGAAGACGATCGACAGCCATCAGATATAGCAAATACAGCGCCACCGGCAGGCAGACGATACCGAAAATCATCCCGATCTTCCCCCACGTCGTCTGCAGAACGCGATCGCTCAAGATCCGTCGCCCTTGCTCGATCAACTGTGCTCGGAACCCCAGGACAATCATATAAACCGCCATGACTAACCCAACGACTACAAGCACGATATGAACAATGAGGATTGGGATGAACACATTGTGGTAGAGCGATTCAGATCCCCCGAACCCCTCTTTCCCCTCAAAGGCCAACACGCCTAATTGGCGAAAGAGATAGTAGCTGATGAAGAACGCCAACATGGCGATCATCCCGCCAAACATCATCCAATGATGGGCATCTGCCCGATGTCTCCGTGCCTGAAACCAGCCGATGACGAAAAGCCCCGTAAAGAGCGTCGCCATGAGCTGGCTCATATCCGCCCCGACCGTGGCGTGGGTTCCAAAAAACCCAGGCTCTTTCAGCCATTCAAGCATGAGGCTCCTCGTCGTTCGTGAAGCGTGCACCGTTCGAATCCGGACACGAACGACGCTTCACGAGATACGCTTCACTATTCACCAGCTTTTACACCCTGCACGACCGCTGACGGCTCCAGTTCTGTGACGGTTGCAAAACCGGCCTCCCTCATCCATTGAATCGCATCTGCAGTCTTGTAGCATCCGCCTCGCTCTGTGTTCACAAGAATGTGGACCGCAAACGCAGTGGTCCAGGCCGGACCGGTTCCTGCCTCATTTAAGAATCGATCCTTGATGACCAAGCGGCCACCTGGCGCCAAGTGGGTCCAAACCCTCTTCACCAATGCTGCGTTTGTTGGGAAATCCTGATAATGCAGGATATCGGACATCAGGGCGACATCGTAGAGTCCGCCCAGTCTATCTTTGTTAAAGTCGCCTGGAAGCAACGCAACCCTCGATTCCAAACCAGCTTCTTTCACCGTTCGTTCTGTGAGTCGGAGCGTCGCAGGCAAATCGAACACCGTGGCAGTCAGCTCCGGATAGGCCTGACAGAACGCAATCGCGTTTGTCCCGGCTCCGCCTCCCAAATCCAGGAATCGCACCGGTCCACTCAGCTGCAGCCGCTTGGCAAAATCCGGCCCGCTCTGCTGCCCGATCCGATGGAGGACCGCCAGCACATTGCCGGCTAAATCAGGATCAGTCGCAAAGACATGCCGGTCGACCGACCTCTGTCCCGTACGAATCGTCTGTTCCAGTTTGCCCCAGTTGTCCCACTCTGCATCGTGCAGCAGCAGGAGATGCCCGATATATTGGGCGGAATTACGGACCAGATGCGTAGCTGCAGCCGTCGAATTCCCATAGGAATCCCCGTCCTTCTCCAATAATCTCATCGCAACAAGGGCATTCAACAGCAGCCCCAACGTCTGCGCATGGGCGCCGATCCGATCGGCCACTTCGGAGAGTATTTTCTGCTTCCCGTCCAACACGGAACACACATCCAGCCTGATGGCCGTGAGCAGGATTTTTGTCTCCCAGTAGTACCCAAGCTGGAAG
>DATHTZ010000394.1:0-1648 GCA_035462675.1 Nitrospiraceae bacterium
ACCGCTGGTGTAGACGACCCGCATCCCCGGGAAGCGTTCAATCAACTCGCAGCCGACCGCGTGCATCAGATGGGTCTTCCCCATGCCGCTGCCGCCGTACACAAAGAGGGGATTATAGCTGCGCGACGGAGAAGACGCCACAGCCAGCGAGGCTGCGTGCGCGAACTGATTGCATGAGCCCACAACGAAGGCGCTGAACGTCAGGCGGGGGTTTAGCTGATTCGCCGCGGCCGGGAATTCCAGCCCCTGGGTTCCATTGTTACCGTTCTGCACCAACACAGGAGGTTTGGTTCTGTACGTCGAGGATAGAATCAACTCGTAGCGGATCTCCGAGACTGGCAGATGCAAATCGCGAATGGCCGATTGTACTTTGCGGGAGTACTCGCTCTCCAGGAAGTTTTTAGTGACCTCATCCGGGACCGCGACTCTCAGCGTTGCTTCATCGAGATTCAGAAACTCCGTCCGCTCAACCCAGTTTTGAAACGCCTCCGACGTCAAACCCTGACGTAGCTCGTCTTTAATGGATTCCCACGCGTTCTTGTCCGACATCCGATGACACATCTCCCGATAAATTTCCACAGCTTTCGCACACTGTGGAAAAGTACAAATATCTAGTTTTAGGAAGGGCCGGAGCGCGACGCATCATTGAGCTTTCGAGCCGGTCCAAAACTATCTGACCGTTATGCGCCGCCACCCAAGCGAACATCAGAATAACACAATTCACAGGTCGTCAATGGGCCTTCGTCACATATTTGTAACTGCTTGAAAGCACGATGTTTATTAGATTGTTTGGGGTGTGGAAAACAATACCATTTCCACAGTTTTTTGTTCGAGGGTGGCCGCAAGGTGCTGAGTTTACTAGGCCAAAATCTCCAACCCGCACCGGGGGCCACCCGGCGGCGCCCAGGGCAGGCTAGGCCAAAAAACAAGGGTCACACCAGACAAATCTGACGGTTCAGCCAGGACCTCTGGAACCGTGCTGTGAGATCAAGAATAACCTTCTGTTAGGGCCGTCCAAACGGGGGCCCATTTGACACACAGGCCCCCTAGGAGCAAGAATAGAAATGTTCCCACGAGCGGGAGTAACTCAGCTGGTAGAGTGCGACCTTGCCAAGGTCGATGTCGCCGGTTCGAATCCGGTCTCCCGCTCCATTTCTTTCCTTCCCCAACATATCCCACGCGGCCTAAGCAACCTGGCGTACCGCTCCCTTTACCCGTTCGTTCGGAGGACTCATCACGAGAACGGGCGCCACCGGGCGGTTCGCCCACGCCACCGGATAAGTCCGAAGGCAGTCGGGGCAGCGATAATAGCCTTGAATGGGCCACATCGGTGCCGAGTGAAAACGACGGCACCACAAGCGTCCCAGAGCTTTGGAGAGCGATGCGTAGTTGCTAGGCATGGAATTGATCCACCTCTGCGCAATTGGATGTGAAATGAACAAGTTAGGTTTCAGCCTGTGTGGTCTGGCAGCCGCACTGCTCCTGATTTGGCTAGCCAATCGCAGCGCGTTTTTTCCTATGCGATATCCGGATGGCGACTGGGCTAGGCGGGAATCATTGGGCGCGGAGGACGTCTGGATCACGACTTCCGACGGCGTACGGATCCACGCGTGGTGGAGACCGCAACCGGAAGCCCGGGCTGTCACGC
>DATHTZ010000395.1:0-15790 GCA_035462675.1 Nitrospiraceae bacterium
GGGTGGCCGAATCTACATCGGTCAATGTCCCCACCGGGGCGATCAGCACCGGCGTCTGTTCCGTGAACGCGGTCGTCACATTATTGCCCGCCGCGCCTGCGTTCAGATCCACCACCGGCGCATCGTTCACGGGGGTGCCGGTCATGTTCTTGACCCCGGTGATCGCCGGGGCCACGCCGTCGCTGACGCTGGTGGCGATCGTGAAGTTGCTGTTGAAGTCCTGCGCCGGCGTGAAGGTCACGCCCGCGAGCAACGTGTTGACGTTGGCGATGGCGCCGCTGGCGGTCCACACTCCGGTGAGGGCGTTGTAGGTAGAGGTGACCGCGCCCGAGGTCGCGGTAGTCAGGCTGCCGGCGGCCACGTTCGACAGGGTCAGCGTGGCGGTAATGTTGGCGCTGTCCACGTCGCTCGCCACAATGTTGATCAGATTCAGCGCCGTGTCTTCGGTGTAAGTCTCCGCGGCACTCAGGTTGGTGGCGGTGGACGCGTCGTTCACCGCCGTCACCGTCAGCGCCACCGTCTGCGTCGCGCTATTGACTGTCCCGTCGTTCGCCACCACGGTGATCGTCCGGTTGCTCGTGGTCGGCGTGTTGCTCGTGTCGTTGTACAGAATCCCCTGTAGGATCGACTGGTACACCGCCGTCGTGGCCGAACCCGTGATCGAGAGCACCCCCGTCCCGGCCGTATAGCTCACCGTCAACCCCGCCCCGGAGGCCGCCGTCGTCGCCGCCGCGTTGAGCGCGAGCGACTCCACCGCATTGCCATCGGGCCGCGCCGTCAGGGTCACCAGCAACGAGGTCAGGGTGGCCGAATCTACATCGGTCAATGTCCCCACCGGGGCGATCAGCACCGGCGTCTGTTCCGTGAACGCGGTCGTCACATTATTGCCCGCCGCGCCTGCGTTCAGATCCACCACCGGCGCATCGTTCACCGACGTCACGGTCAGGGAGGCCGTATCAGTCGCTGTGGAAAAGGCCGTCGTGCCGCCGTTGGTCGAGGTATCCGCCAGCGTGCCATTGGCGCCGCTGGTCTGATCCCAGGCCCGGAACGTGATGGCGTTGGCCAGCGTGCCGTTGTAGTTGGCGTTCGGTTGGAAATAGAGCCGCGTGGTGGTGTCCGCGGCCAAGAGCCGGGCATTGGCATTGGCCACCGCTCCCAGGGCGTTCCAACTGGCGCCGTTGTTGGTCGAGTAGAACCAAGTCCCGTTCGTCGTATCGGCGGCCGTAACCGCGAGGCCCAGGAGCGCACCACTATCCACATCGGTCACGTTGTCGACCTGGCCGGCCGGAACTGCGAAGTCCACCAAGTTCCTGACCAGCGTGCCCACAGCGCCCACTGGAGCGCCGGCGTCTTCGTTGATCGCGGTCAGCACCGGACTCCGGCTGGCATCAAGAGCAGGTGCGGTGTTAGCTGCCACAGTATTTTGGGCGAACTCAGATGTGTCCGTGAAGGTCGTGAACGTGGCGTCACTCCTGGTGGCTGTGGCACTGACAAAGCTGCCAGCTGATACGGTGGCCGTCAACGTCGTGTTAACGCTCGCGTTGCCGCTCCCGTCGGTGGTGACGTCGACAAAGCCCAGATAGGTCTCGCCTTCGCCGTGGCCGGTTCCGTCCTGGGCAGCGCTGCTGAAGAACTCAACGCGGAATTGGCTGTTGGCCGTGCTGTTTAACGAGCCGACGATGGTTATCTGGGTGCTGGACACTACTTGGGCTGACGTCAGCACCGGAAAGTTTTGCAGGTTGTTAGCTCCGGTGTCCCCGTCGCCTGCGTCATTGGCCGTGACGCCGTTTGCACCCAGGTCGATTCCCAGCAGGCCGTTGTTAGCGATTGAGTTCTGCGTAAGATGGATGCCTGTACTGTTGCCCCCGATGGCAATGCCAGAACCGCTCCAGCCAGTGATGGTATTGTTGCCCACTGTGACGCCCGTTGAGTTATTAGCGATCCACACACCGCCCTCGATGCCGCGGGTGCCGTCGTTGGTGATCGTATTGTTCGAAACGACGCTCGTGCCGCTGACAGTGTCTAGTTCGACTCCAGCCGCACTCGCAGATAGGCGTTGACTGTTCGAAACGGTGTTCCCGGTAAAGGTTATATTCGCACCGACCAATTTGACGCCGTCGTCACCACTGCCGGTGATCAAATTGTTCGTGATCTGCGCGCCGGTGCTGAGTGCATCGGCGAAGCGAATGCCGTCGCTATTGTTATTGATGAACTGGTTGTCCGTGATGAGGTTGTTGTCCGCGGCACCCGTGATCGAAATCGCTCCGACCGCACCCGTGACGGATTCGCTATTGTTCGTGAGATAGTTCTGAGAAATTGTATTGTTGTCGCCGGCGGCGGTGGTGCCGTCGATCACGATGCCGGTACCGGTAATGCTGGTCGTCCCATTGATGAAGTTCTGGATGCGGAATCCGGTGATGGTGCTGTTGCTGGCCTGCAACACAAAGCCACTGGCTTCTGCCCCTGCCCCCGTTCCGTCGAGCACGATAACGGGGGATCCGGCTGCATAGCCGGACTGCGTGGTGGCATCGAGGATGACTGTGTCGGTGATGGTCGGAAGGGCCGTGGTCAGTGAGATGGTGTGGGCGCCCGCGCCGGCGATGTTGAATACGATCGTGTCGGTGCCTGCGGCCGCGTTGGCATTGGTGATCGCCGTACGCAGCGAGCCGGCACCTGCATCGTTTGCAGTGGTGACGGTGAAGGTCGCCAGCGCATGGTCCCAATTCGCCTGCGTGCTTGCGCTAATTACAACTGATGTCTCAATCAGTCCAGTGGAGGCTTCAAGTTGCCAGTCTGCGTACTCAGTGGCATTGCCTGTCCGATCCGTGCTGGCAGCCACATCGGCACCGGTGAGGTCAGCCAACGTGTTCATTGCTAGTTGCCCTTCCACGCCCTGGCCAAAGTTACAGCCGTAGATCAGGAGGTCGGCGTTTGCCGACAAGCTCTGACCGATCTGTTGAAACTGGTCAGCGTAGCGCGTGCTGATTGATTCCTGCGTCAGGAAGCTCGCGCCGAGATGCATCTCGGCTTCGGTGCCATCGCCGATCAGGTGGATCGCGTCGATGCCCGTACGGTCGGCGAGAATCTCCGCCATTTGCACCACGCCGTCGCGGCCAGGGTCGAGCATGTGCACTTCAACGTTGGGGCTGATGCCGTCGAGGAGCTGCTGGTAGTCGAGGACGCTAGGGGACAGGAACACGATCTCCTGGCGGGCGGCCGATGTATCGTATGCCGCCAGGGCATCAAACAACGCCTGGTCGCCTGTGGTGGGTTGTGTTTCCCCCGTCGGCGCAGCAGGGGCGCTGTCAGCTGTCGCCGCGTCATGATTCGAGAGAGACGCATCAGCCTGGCTTTGCGCGATTTGCTCGGTGGTCACGGTACTGACCGTGGCCACGGCAGCGCCATCGAACATGATACGCGATTCGAGCGCGATCAACGAGCCGCCGAACGTCGAAAGGGTGACACGCGTGTCCGCTGAGGCAGGACGCTGCCCTCGCGCTGGTTTGACCGCCGTTTTCTTCCGCCTTCGTAGTATTCTCATGGCATAGCGACGAGACAACGAGTCCTTGATTCTCCATAAGAATGTAGCAAGTGTGGTGCCACTTCACGTAACAAATTCCTCTTTGGTGCAGGGCGGTTAGGCCGTACTCGGTAGGGAGATTCATGGAGAGGCCGCAACATGCGCTTCGGGACGACTTTTTCTGGTCTGACACTTTGGAGGGGCAGGAGGTTGAGGTTCAGGCTGAGCCAGATCAGAAGGCCAAGGTTAAGGCTGAGTAAGATAGAGACAGAGGGGAAACCCGACCCGTTATCTGGCCCCTGATCTGAACCTTGACCTAAACCTTCTCCGAAAGCCCAATCTGCCAAAGGGCCTACGCCCCGCTTTCGCGAATGAAGATGCGGGCGATTTGTTCCCAAGCTCGTTGGGCAAAGCTGATACGAGGGCCTTTCACCAGCACAGTTCCTCGCACGGCTTGGTTCCATCGGGGCGGCGACTCGACAAGATGCAGCGTGATGCGATAAACAGAGGTTTCGGGCTTCAGTCTATGATTGGCATCTTCACGAACCGACACATCTCCGCCATAGACGGAAAGGAGGTAGGGCACCGTGAAGCTGCTTTCGTCGATGCTTCGAATCTCGGCAACCTGCGCCTCCAAGCTAGGCCGATCCGGACCTTCTGGAATGAATCGGGCTGATTGACCCGCGTGGAGATAGCCGACGTCTGCCTCGGGAGCCAGCGCATGCAGTTCTTCACCAACCTGATCGATCACGTAAGCGAGCGGCAGCTGCTTGTTGATCCACTGACCCACGTGCAGGGCCTCCACTCGATCGGTCACCACTCCAGAAATCGGCGCCGTTAGCGACAGATTCTGCTGCTGCTGGAGTAGACCTTCGAGCTGTGAGAGGCGTGCCCTCAGGTTTTCTAACGTTACCTGGTGCTTCGCGAGTTCTTCTCGATCGACGAACTGCCGCTGGCTTCTCAATCGGTCGACCTCGATCCGCTTGCGTGTCAACGCCATATCCTTTTCAAGTACGGGAGACTCCAATACAACCAGCCTATCTCCCACCCCCACAAGCTGCCCTTCCTTCACTGATAGTTCGACGATCCTCCCGGGCGCCGGCGCATAGATTGTCGCGTGCGGCGTCGATTCCAACACCGCAGGGAGGCTAATGCGATCGGACCAGGGCACGAACAGTACGGCGATGACACAGGCCAGCACCCCGGCGGAGAGCCACCCCCTCCGACGTTCGACGATTTCTCCGCGCAACGCCCACCAGATCTTCAGTTCCCCCACCATCGGCAGCACGATGAACCACCCAATCTCAATAGCAAATAGGATCAGGCCCAGGAGCTTGAAAAAATATTGGTACACCATCAGCGCGATGCCGAGAAACAACATAAAACGGTACGCCCACACCCCCCAGGCGAACCAGACCAAGAATCGACGTCTGGCAGCGGCGACCGGCTCGGGCATCAGCATGTCCAAACCGAACAGGAGTCGCCGTAGCTGCCACCGCCCGAAGGCAAAGGCTCGATCGTGCAAATTGGGAATGCCCAGCCAGTCAGAGAGCACGTAATACCCATCGAATCGCATGAACGGACTCAAATTAATGGCAGCACCGACCATCAGACTCGTGGTCGCCACGATAAATACCAGGCTCCGCGCCAGGCCGTCGTCGAGAAAATTCCACGCGAAGATCGCCAGGGCAGCCAACGCGCATTCAACGATCATACCGGCAGCGCCGATGGCGGCACGCTGGCGACGGGAGGGTAATTTCCACGCATCGGAGGTGTCCGAATACAGCATCGGCACCATCACAATCATGGCAAAGCCCATGGTGGGGACCCGACAGCCATAGCGCGTCGCCGTATAGGCATGCCCGAGTTCATGGAATACCTTGACGACGGCCAGACAGAGGATGTACAGCGCGAAGCCACGGGGGGTGAAAAAATACAGGGCGGTGGCCATGAAAGTGTCCCACTGGCGCGAGACCAGATACAGCCCGACAAGCCCGATACCGCCGATCGCCCAAGCCACGGCCCGTGAATAGAGCCAGTCCACGAACGGAAACGTGGCACGGAGAAACCGATCCGGACGGAGGAGTGGAATCTGGAAAAACAGATAGTGATGCACCATCCAGGTCACCCAAGATGGCCGCGCAGCCTCTGCTTGCTCGGCATAGGCTCGATACCCGCCCTGCGGCGGATCGCGCATCAGATGGTTGCCATACAAAAACCGGAGGAGGTCTTCGACATCCTGCTTTGTGGCTCGGCAGGTCGTGTCCGTGTGGATCTGCGCAAGGATGGCCTCCGCGGATTGGTCGGCCCAGCGCGACAGAATCTGGTAGGCAGCCCAGCCGATCTGAAAATATTTCCCGCGGACTGGATCGACGATGACCCAAGTAGGCGAGCCGTCGGCGGCCGAGCCACCCGCGACGAGTTGGAGATCTCCTCGCAACGGCGGCAGCGCGACATCCTGCGTGGAGGGCATTGTCGGTTTCACAGGCCGATCCATGGTCGGATGGCGGAAATCGGGCGACGGAACAGATAGGTGAACAGCAGCACCTGCTCTCCGTATATTTTTGCGCTGCCTTGCCAACCTATGCGGAACTCCGAAGATCCCTGCTCGAGCTGTGCCGTCACACGGTAGGCCAGCGTATTGTTCGGCAAGACCTCGGCATGATAGCTTGCATGACTGACCGTGGCAGGAACGCTGGAAAAAGGATTGGCGTTCAGGAACAGCGTCGCCGATGCGCCTTCACGCAATACAATGGCATCCTCCACCGGCAGATCGATCCGCACCTCCAACTGTTGTGGGTTCGCCAGCTCCATGATGCGTTGGCCGACCACGACCGGCTTTCCGATCCAATCGGACTTATCTGAGTAGATCAACAACCCGGCCTGCTCCGCCTTCACCTCGACCTTCGTCAGTCGTTCATGGGCATAGTTCCGCTCGGTTTCTCGCAACTCGACTTCGGCTTTCAACAACGGAACATCGGCCTTTTGATCGGCTTCCACAAATGAGCCTTGCGCCGCGCGCCGATACTGCGCCATCGCCACATCGAGGTTCCGTTCCGCAACGTCATACTCGCTTCTGAACGTGGTGTCTTCGTACTTAAACAACACTTGGCCTTCGGACACGACTGTATTGGGGAGGACGAGAATCTCGGCAATGACACCATCGATCGGCGCACTCACGATCAGAGGATCCTTTGCGACAATCTTCGCAGGTGCCAACGTCGACATGGGGACGGGAATGGCCAGTGCACCCAGCGTTGCAATCGCGAGTATCCACGTCGTGGTTCGGCTCAATCCCCATCTCCACCGACGACTATTCGATCGGCCGACGGCATGCCAGGCATAGGCATAGGCTTCGCTGAGCCGCTGCAGGATCGGCAACTCGTGGTCTGCCCAGGGCTGGTCCCGCGTCATCCACAGGCCGCCGATAATCTGTCCCCCGGGGTGCTTGAGAGGGCACCACAATCCATAGCCCGGAGTAAATTCCTTCCAGTCTGGTCTGAGCTCGGCGGGACAATCCGCTTCCGTAACGTGACACATGTCCGGACCTGTCGAGGTCTTGCGCAGACCTCCAATCAATCGCTCGGTCCATTGCATCAAGGGCACGGTACGATCCACCACCGGGACGCTCGATGCGGCTCTTACCTGATAATTCTGTGTCGACGGGGTCGGCGGGGTCAATAAAATGGCTTGTTGATAGGGAACCAACCGGCGCGTTTCATTAACGAAAAGAAATTGCAGTTCTTGCTGGTTCTGGACGGCGCGAACCTTCCCTTCCACCTGAAGCAGCGTATACACAACCGCGTTCTTCGGCAGGCTGGGTGACTTACTTTCTGCTGCGATCATATCAGCGCGAGAGCTCCGCGAAGGAGGCGGTCCCGCTCATGCCAGCCAGCACATTGTCAGGCTGGGTGCGGAACAAGCCCTTCACCTTCACCGTCTGGCTGGCAGGGTCGACGTTCGCGCCGATGTCCTGAACCGCTGCGGGATACCGAAGCCCCGTTTCATCGACGGCGTACTCGAAAGGCGTGCCGACCTTCAGCCACGCAAGGGACTTCGACGGCAGAATGAGCTCGATCTCCAGCAAACTATCATCCAACAGGCTTATGAGCTGGTCGTTGGGAAATACGTTCTCGTGTTCGTTCACGATCATTTTGACGACACGTCCGGGGAACGGTGCACGCACGGTGCAGCCGGTCACATTGACTTGCGCGACCTTCACGGCGGCAAACGCTTTCTCGGCTTCGGAGTGAGAGACCACGAGTTCGAGTTCACCAACGGCTTGGTGTTTGGCAAGCTGGACGTTGTTCTCGTAGGTCTTCTTCTTGCCGCGATATTCCGCCTGGACGCTCGCCAGTTCCGCCTCATACTTCGAACAGTCGAGAGCAACCAGGATGGCTCCTTTTTTAAACCGCTGTCCTTCCTTGAAGGGCAGCTGGCTGATCCGGCCCTGGACCTGGCTGGCTAAAGTGGCCTGTGCGGTCGCCTTCACCAGCCCGCGGATCGTGCTGAGTTCTGCCGCACTGCTTGTGGGCTTGGGATCTGACTTGGTGCCAGCCGTCGCGAACAACATCGGCATCAGGAGGCACAGGCCCATAATCGAGCCACCGATCAGCAACCAGCCAGTACGGGTCATTTGAGCAACTCCTTACTTTTCGCCCATCGTGTACGAATTTCAAGGGCAAGGTCGGACACGCTCTGCTCCCGTGTCAGATCGTTGGGCAGTACATCTTCTCCGACGGCGGCCAGGAGCGAGGCCCAGGAGACTTGGAGTTCGGATTCTATGGCGTCGTATCGCAGTTGTGCCGCCACCTGATTGACTCGTTCGCGCAGCACAGCCTGTTCGCTCTGCCGTCCGATCCGCCAACCCAAACGAGTCTGCTCGGAAATTTGAGACTGCGTATCGTGATAGAGTTTCGCCGTCGAGGTTTCTTTCTTCGCTTGTGCCACCTGCGCGACGCTGACGTGCACTTGCGACATGATGGCCATCGTCAGCGCGAGGTTCTGCGTGTGCAGAACCTGATCTTGCGCCTCAATGGTCTTCGCCCGGGCCGGATACCGAAAGATGTTCAGCAAATTCCAACTGGCCCGTGCGGCATACGCGGCCCAATTCTGATTGAAGAGAAATGCGTTGCTGTTATAGTTCCCGCCGGCTTGGAGGTTCAGGCTGGGTAACATTTCGAGAATCGCCGCTTTGGTCTCTTTCGCATTGATGCGACGACGGTAATCGATCATCCTCAGCTCCGGGCGTGCTTCCAGAGCCCGATCCTCCAGCACCGTCATATCGAGCGGAAGATTCAGCGTTCCGGCCTCTCGCTCCGGAACCAGGAGCATCATTTTGTGCTCTTGACCGGGGGGTAGATTGATAAGCGCGGCCAATTGAAGCTTCGCCGTGGAGAGCTCCCGGAACAGCTGTTGAATGTACCGTTGCGTGTTGAGGAGATCCAGCCTGTACTGCAAGGGAACCAGGGGCGTACTGAGTTTCTCGTCCTGAACGGCCTGGGCTTTTTCCAGCGCGCTCTTCACCCATTCGTCCAGCATCTTGAGTGAGGGGAGAATTCGTTCTGCGCTGACCGCACGCCAATAGGCACTTCGCACATCTTGCATGACACGATTGGCCACACGCCGCCGCTCTTCTTCGGCGATTAACACGTCGTCGGCTGCCTGCTTCGCCCTGATGTACGACAATCCGAAATCCAACACATTCCAACTGAGTGATAGATCGGCGGAGAAGACGTTCTTTTCGGACGAGGTAAAGGGTTGGATCTGCTGTTGCCCCGTGATCAAGGATAGGGCAGACCCGCCGGAATAATTAGTCCGGCCGTCGAATCCAGCGTTCGCCGCGAGACGAGGCAGCATGGCATAGTGAGACAGGTCGAGTTGGGTCTGTGCCAACATCTTGTGCATCAGCTCGACGCGCGCGTCGAGGTTATACTTCAGCGCCCGCGCCATCGCTTCGTAGAGATCGATCGGACCCGAGACAGGCTCTTGATCCTTTGTCAGAACGGCCCGGTCTTCTTTCACTCGTGATCGCACTTCGTCCGTTGTCAACGGTATTGGTTTGATCGCGCAGCTGCTCAGACCGATGGCGGCGACGGTCGTCAGCACCACCAGCAAAGGACTAGTCATGCCGCGCGAGCGATCGGCTGAAGCATTCGTCCTGTTCACCACGTCACTTCCTGATCAGACACATCCCTGAGCCAGACCTATTCGGCTCCATGCCAGACAACAGAGCTCTGCTACCCGACTACCAATCGGCTCTATACCTACGTAGATAGTTACCAGGGTACGTGATTGCCGTGAATTGTCATCATTTTTCCGCTTTTGGATCGCTAGAGTCCGGACGTTAATCGAACAAATTCAGCTGATTCGCCGAAAGGGCCTGCATGTCATCGGTGATGATGGTTTGAAGTAGCTGATCCAATGGGATTCGCTCGAACATGGTCAGGCTCAAGATCTGTAGCATTTCATACAAGCTCGCGGAGAGGGTGAGGCGCCTCTTGACGATGGCGACGAGCACGTAGACCGCGATCATGATTTGGGTTTTGACGGCGTTCTCGGATGTGCCGAAGAAGACTTTGATACGAAGATGTTGCTTGATCCATTTGAAAACAGCTCGACCTGCCACCGGCATCGATACTGCTCGGTGATGGTGATGGCCGGCAGCGCGAAGTTGTTGGTCAGGAACACCAGGCGCTTGCCGGCCAGAGGGTCTTTGAAGCGGATGCGACGCCGTGGCGTGTCGAAGTCCTGCCGCGAGTAAAAGCCGGTAAGCACGAGGGTCCGATCGCACATCAACCCCATGCTCCGGTCGACCGGATGCGAATACCGACGATGGGCTTGAGGTTGGATTTGGCGCACGTCACAAAGAAGCTGCCTGCCTCGTGCAGGCGATGCAGCCGTGCGAAATCGAGATAGCCTCGGTCCATGACGTAGAAGGCACCAGGCTCGGGCAGCAACAGGTCGAGGACAGTGCCGTCGCTGATGTGCAGGAACGTGGGGATGTTGCCGCGCAGGTCCAAGAGCGTGTGCAGCTTGATGGCCGCCTTGGTCGAACGAAACGGGGCCCAAGGAAACACCGACAGGCACAGATCGATGGTGCTGGCATCGAGCGCGTAGACCGGCTCCTTCAGATCGACAGATCGACGCCAAACGGCTCCCCGGCATACAGACGACGGGCGATTCCAATGAGCCATAGGACAAACTCGGCGTAGATGCGCCAGTCGCGCACTTCGTTGGCATCGGCCAGCGTGCTGCGCGAAACCTGGCTCCTGATGCCCATGTGGTATAGCGTGCCCGCTTGCGCACGCAGGCACGCTTCGATGTCGCGCAAACTCTCGCGATAGGTCAGTTGGGCAAAGGCCATGCAGATATATTGATCGAGGCAGGAAAAGCTCTCGACCTTGTGCTCTCCGCCATAGCGCGCGGCGAAACGTCGTCAGCGGCACATGCGGCGTGACTTGCGCAAACACCCGCTTGCCTCTGTTCATCGATGCCCCCTACGAGCGAGTTTCTCGTAGGATCGCAAATCGACGCGGCGTACTTCAAATCGAGACCAAGAAAAATCATGAGATATCCATTTAGAATCAACCCATTATCACGTTTCGGTCGCCCAAGGTCCGGACAGCAGTGCTTTTGGATCATTTCCCCATCAGTTTGTTCATGGTTAAACCCAAGCACATACTACACCTCATGATCGCGATGATCGTCCTCGGCGGCACGGAAACGATCGCACAAACCGTGTTTTTCCTTTTTGCACGTCACATTTCTTGGTAGCGTGCGTACGAGAGTTGGTGAGATGTCCTTGTTGGTTGACAATAGTTCCATCCATCACAAAGGAGATATGTGTATGAAAACGGCAGGATTAACGGCGAATGCAACGAACCTGTCCCAGGCAGACCCGTCACAGCCAAGCCAGCCCACCAATGCCACTCCGACAGTCCATTTCGATGTCTCCAACCTTCAGAGTTCTTACGCCAACGTGTGCAACGTGTCTTCGACCCGCGAAGAAGTGGTGCTGGCCTTTGGCGTCAATAATGTATGGGAACGGGGACAGGCAAATATGCAGGTTCAGATGACGAACCGTATCGTGCTGAACCCCTATGCGGCGAAGCGGTTAGCGACCGTGCTCAATCGCGTGGTCGCCGAATATGAGTCCAGATTTGGGGCGTTGAAAGATGATGCGAGACCACAAGCCAATGCGGCCTAACCTACATTCTTCACGAAGACTTCTCCTGCAACCGCTGAGATGCCGCTGAGACAAGCCTGACGACGGGCAGGCTCGCCACTCAGTCTCAACATACTGTTATCAAGTATGCTTCCCTCACGGCTCCGCACGCCCATCTCGCGTGGCGCCTCGGTGGCTTCGCCACGAACCCTCGTGAATAAGGCAGGCGTCGACTGGGCGTTTCAGTCGCCTGGCGAGTGATCTGACCGGCTACAGGACGCAACCGCCTGGCCAGCCAGAAAGCCCGTCGCCCAAGCCCATTGAAAGTTGAACCCGCCGATCCGGCCATCGCAATCGAGGATCTCCCCGATCAGATAGAGCCCCGGCACCAGCTTGGATTCCATCGTCTGGAAGTTGATCTCTTCGAGCGGCACGCCACCGGCTGTGACCTCAGCATAGTTCCAGCCTCGATCGTATGTGATTGGGAATTTGAAGGTGGTCAACGCAGCGAGCAGACGATCTCGATCTGTTCGCGGCAGTTGTGCTGTCGCCGTCTTGGAATCACACTCGACGTGGGCACAGAGCGCCTCGGCCAACCGTTCCGGTATTTGTTGCGCCCATGTCTTCACCAAGGATCGTCGAGGATTTTCTCTCGCTTGCTCCATCAACCACGCTTTCGTCTGTTCTTGGGTCCGCCCGGGCAGGAAATTTCCATAGACTTCGACGGTTTCTCCCTGTTCATGCCCGAGTGTCCAGAAGCGGCTCATGTCCATGACCACTGGCCCACTGATACCGAAGTGGGTCCAGAGCAAGCTCCCAGTCCTGCGGTCAACCTTGCGACCCTTCACCACGGTGGTCAACTCGACGTGATGCGAGAGGCCTGAGAGGGTCTTGTGAAACATCCTGTCATCGAGCATCAGTGGCACGAGTGCCGGGGCGGTGGACGTCACCCTATGACTCAACCGGCGCGCTAATTCGTAGCCGAATCCATCACTCCCCGACTTGGGGATCGATCGACCTCCGGTCGCCAGGATGACTTTCTTCGTGTGCAAGATTCCATGGACATGGTGAATGAAAAAGCCGGTTTCTGAACCGGTGAGAGGGACGATATCTGTCACTCGATGGTCTGGGCAGATGAACACGCCCAGTTCATGACAGCGATCGACGAGTGCGGTTAAGATAGTCCGCGCCTTGTCTGTCACCGGAAAGAGCTTCCCGGTCTCTTCGCGTTTGAGCGCGACCCCTAACGAGGCCAACCACATCATGGTCTGCTCAACGGAGAATCCCGCCAGCACGTTCTTGATGATCCGGCGATTGCCGAAGTAGTCGGTTGGGGTAACGACTTCGTGTGTAACATTACAGCGGCCGCCCCCGGATACTAGGATCTTGGCGCCGATCGTATTCACACCATCGAGCAGCACGATCCTCCGCTGAACATCGCCCTTCGCGACCGCCTCTGCCGCGAAAATCGAGACTGCCAGCCCAGCGGCGCCCGCACCGACCACCGCAATATCATGCCTGTTGTCATGTATAGACATTAGAGAGTTTTAACTGCCAGTTAACACCTCATTAATCTTGCAATGCTAGTATTCCTCTCGTGCAAGGACGACTCGTCGGCGCTGGAACACATGAAAGCAGGAGGTGAGCACGATGACCTGTCAAAAATGCAAAGGACTGATGGTGAAAGAATGGCGACCGGAGTTATCACAGGAAGCAGCGGTGCTCCGCTGTATCAATTGCGGGCTAGTCCTCGATCCGTTGATTGCGCAGAATCGCATGATCCTGTTGCGTGAAAAGCAACGGGTTCTGAATGCGGCTTAATGGTTCGTTCAAGCTCGTGAGCCACTTCGGTCGATGTGGGCAACATACCGAACCGACCGGAGTGGGCAGGTGTGGACGTTGCGTTCGTGGTTAGACCGAAAACTCTGCCCATAGAAATGTGTGGTCTGAGGGGTCTTTCGCTCGCCGCGGCTCCACGTCCACCTCTACCCTGACACAGTGCTCCGCCATCGAGGCCGTCGCCAGAATATGGTCGATGCGCCACCCTTTATTCGCCTCCAGCGAGCCAGGCGCCCGGTAATCCCAAAATGTATACTGCTGTCGGTCTGGATAGAGTTTCACGAACACGTCCTGGAATCCCCACGCCAACGTGTTCTCATAAGCCCGCCGCGCATCTTTGTGATAGCAGACGTGCTTGAGATGTTTCTCGGGGCTGTGCACGTCCATCGGCCGAGGCGCCACATTCATATCACCACACCAGATGGCCGGTTCGTCCGGCGACACATGCTTTTCGAAATACTTGCGGAGTCGATCGTACCAACCAAGCTTGTATTGATACTTGGGTGAGTCGATTTCGAAACCCTGCGGCACATAGGTATTGACGATGGGAATCCCTCTGATCACCACACGCAGGAGCCGCGCGTCCTCCGATTCGCCTCCATCGTCAAACCCATACGCGACCACCTCCGGCTTCTCCCGGCTCAAGATCGCGACGCCATTATAGGACTTCATCCCCCGGTAGGTGATGTCGTATCCGGATTCTGCCAAGGCCAGCAATGGAAACTCACTGTCCTGGACTTTGGTTTCTTGAAGACAGAGAACATCCGGCTTCTGCTGGGCAAGCCAGCCGAGCACGATCGGCAAACGCTTGCGGAGAGAATTGACGTTGAAGGTCGCGATTTTCATGGGAGCCCTACAGAAACTCACGCTGCCGCATCCTAGCAAAAGACCCTCTGCGGAACAAGGCGAGGGATATAGTTAATGACATGGTCGGAAGAGGAAGCGAATTCAGTCTCCGTCGTGATTGATTGGGCGTGACATCATCGTGGTGAATCGAGCCCCGAAGAGCTTCTTTCACGCCCAATCTCAATCTGAGTGAATTCCAGCATAGAACGGCCCTCAGGAGAAAAGACATCCAGAGGGCCAGGCAATCTACTGACGCAATGGCAAGAATTTATGGTGCGGTAGTAAGGGCAGGGGCTGCTGGTACTGCAGCTTTCATGTCTTGCCCCATCGACTGAGCGGCGTCCTTAGCTTCTCCAGCTTTGGCTTTGGCTTTGGCTTTGGCCGCGCCTCTGTGTGCCTTCATCTTCTCCTTCATTTCATGGCGCTTCGCTTTCATGGCTTCTCTTCGGACTTTCATCTTACCTTTCATCTCTTCCTTCTTTGCCTTCATATCCCCTTTCCTCGCGCTCTTCTCAGCCTTCATCTCATCTTTCATGTTACTCATCTCACCCTTCATGGCTTCGTCAGCCAAAGCCAGCGAGCCAGTCCCCATCAGACACAAAATGGCAAACGCGGCGACGATCGATTTCTGTATGCGGCACCTCCTGGAATAGATTGGAGTGATAGTTTCCCACGCAATGAAAAGACAGCCCGCGCTCCTGTTTCCATCCTGTCAAGAATTAGCTTGGGAACCGACACGTCGCTGCGCCCATTTCTTCATCGGCAGGCCGATTCAATTTTGCTCCTGCAGAATGCCCTAACCTGCACGGCGTTTATCTGGTTGAATCCAGCACTGTGCGGAAATCCACGCTCCGCTGAGGTCTACCGTATGCTAGATCTCGTCTTGCAGGGTACGTTTCACGATTATGCGTGGCAGCTTCAAGTTCCATGCACCACGGGTAAATGCTGGCACCCTGGCGCCGAGATTTCCGGAGGCGTGGCGAAGTTGCGCCAGATCTTGGAGCGCACGTGCAGGCGCCGGCAAGAGCGTTCAACTCACGCGGCGCATTGCCCACCATGTCCGTGCCCATAGTCCGCGCGGAGCAGTCGGTGCGCTGGGTGAAGTGACTCGAGGCGACGGGCTATTGTCGTGGGCAGGAAACCGTTTACTGACCGAAGCGGGAGAAGGCTGCGTGAGGCACGGGGAGAGTCTTATCTCAATAATCCCTATCGGCGCCGCGTTTCGCACGAAGAGCGAGCCCACCGAGCATGCCCCGAACGTCGGCTTTCGCTGTGCCCAAGATGTGCCGATCATGCCCTAGGCCCGCGCGGCCTAGCGTGACGCCTTGCCCGCGCGTGTGGTCGGCTGGCTGGCCGGCTGGCCGGCCAGGAAGGGATAGACCACGCCGGCGATGGCGCCCCCCAGGATCGGGGCCACC
>DATHTZ010000396.1:0-9105 GCA_035462675.1 Nitrospiraceae bacterium
CGACGTCGCACGAAACTCAGCGATGACTTCGCGTCCCGCTAACCAGCCCTCTCCCCCCCTTTTTATATTCTGGCTATTGCTACTGCCCTTCTGGCATACAACCAGCCTATGCTACAATGCGCGCCCGAGACCGGATTATTCATGAATGTCGTCGGAAGATGTTCGAGACCGAAGCCCGCCGGGGCTTCTCGCAAGTAAGGCCGACGGAGGCGTACTTGTAGTCCGTCGAGGAGGCCGAACGAGAAAAGCCCCGACGGGCGAGAGGATCGAACGACGTAGCAGATATTCATGAATAGTCCGGGTTAGAGGAGAGGGTCTGGCTCATATGCCATTTTCACAACGCAAATTCATCAAGTTTCAGAACGGGATGAGGCGACGCATCGATTCGTTGCGCCCAAAAGCCGAAGAGAGTCTGGAGCTTGCCGTCGATACGATGATGCAGGAACGGGTCGACAGCTTCTTTCGTGTTGAACAGGGGCTAGAGGAGATTATTAAGTCTCTGCTCCAGATTGAAGAGGAGATCGCGGAGATCCGTGATCTCTCCGGTGCCATGCGCTTGGAGTCCCGGCTTGAATTTGTCGAGGACCGCTGGGACGATTTCGACAGCGAGATCCGAGAGCGCCCCCGCCGCCGGCGCAAGAAGATCAGCCTGGCCGATATGTTGAAAGCGGCTGGTGGGGGAGGCGGCGACCTGTCACAAGGATTGAGCGGCATCAATAATGCCATGGATGCCTACGCAGCCATGGGCGTGGAGTTCGGCAGTTCGCTCGCCGAGGTCACCGCAGCATTTCGTCACAAGGCCAAGCAACTCCATCCCGATTCGAATAACGGCGATCGTAGCGCCGAGCCGGAATTGCGCCGCATGTTGGAGGCCTACCAGTTCTTGAAGGAATATTTGAGCCTGAGCAATGTCGAACCTCCGCGGTCACCAGACGCCACGTACCGCCCCACAGAATGAGACACACGTGACACCTCATCCACCTCCGCCCTATGTGACGGACCAGCATGCGCTTGAATCACTCTGTCACACGTTGCGACAGAGTCCGCGACTGGCTTTGGATACAGAATTCGTCGGGGAAGACACCTTTATTCCACGGCTCGAACTGATTCAGGTTGCTACCGCTACCACTGCAGCCGTCATCGACTTTCCTGCCGTGCAGGCCGGCGGATCGCTCGATGTCTTCTGGGAACTCATCTGCGATGCCAAGATTGAGAAGATCGTCCACGCCGGGAGGCAAGATCTCGATCTGTTCGCCCTCCATGCAGGGCAGATCCCGAAACCGTTCTTCGATACTCAGATCGCTGCCGCCATGGTCGGATATGGCGCTCAAGTGGCTTATGCGAACTTGGTTCAGCGACTCCACGGCACGAGGTTGGCGAAAGCTCACACCTTCGCCAACTGGAGTGCGCGACCGCTCTCGGATGACCAAATTGCGTACGCCTTGGAAGATGTTGAGTTTCTCCTGTCGATCCATACGCACTTACGGGATCGCTTGAACATGCTCGGCCGTTCAGAGTGGGTGAGTGAGGAATTTGCACGTCTTGAAACGGCTGTGGGAGAAAAAAGTCGAGAGCCGCAGGAACGGTATCAACGAATTCGTGGATGGGACACGCTCAAGCCCAAAGGGGCTGCGGTGCTTCGAGAATTGGCCGTGTGGCGAGAAGCGGAAGCCCGCCGCCGGAACGTGCCACGCGGACGCGTCATGCGAGATGAAGTCCTCCTTCAACTCGCGCGCCATCCACCCAAATCGGTCGACGGTCTCCGTGGTCTCCGCGGCGTCCATTCCTCCGAGGTCGATCGACAAGGGAGACACCTACTGGCCGCCATCAACACGGCACTAGCACTCCCACCGTCGGCATGGCCGGAAGTTCCTTCCGAGCGAAAGCCGGACCCAGAGTCGACCGGCATCGTCGAGCTTCTGCAAGCTGTGCTGAAGGCTCGCGCAGCAGCGGAGGGGATTGCTCCCACCATGCTTGCCACCAGCGCCGATCTACAAACACTTGTGGAAGCGAAGCAGAATCGGAGCGCCCTCAATGTACCAATCCTCCATGGCTGGCGGCGACAATTGGCTGGAGATCTGCTCTTACAAGTGTTAGATGGAGTGGTCACCATCAGCGTAGACAGGACGTCCGGTGCCTTGCGTATGACCGCAGGATGACTTTCGAATAGTCCGAGCCCGCATTATTCATGACGGTTCGTCGCGAGCCCGCCGGCCGAAGGCTCGTCGTAGCAGCGGACCGGCAATTGTAGCAGAAGTGTTTATGAATAATGCGGGTTAGCCGACAAAAAAGCTATCGCTGGCCGGGCCTGCTCAATTCGGAACAGGACGAATAGTTGCGAGTGGAGAGTACGGAACGTAGACCTGGCTAGCAGGCTGTTCAAAAAGACCATACTTCTCACCCACCCCACCCTAGCGGGTACTTCACCCGCCCGTCCTGAGTCTGCCAGGACAGCCTCTCCGTCCAAGGACGCGCCTTGTCCCAAGCAAGGCCGCAACGAGTGAAGGCGCAAGGAGGTACCGACCGCACTTCGTGTGGACCGTTCGCCCAAACAATGAATCTTGGCGAATGGAAAAACCCTTCCAGCGCTTCCGATCTCCGAGGGCATCCTCCTCAATGTTGAGTGTCTGAACGATGCGAGAACGCCGCTGGCGGACTTTTTCAACAGCCTGCTACAGAAGTTCTTTCACAGAGTCTGCAGGTCTGGCTAAGATCACCTTCTCGCCCTTTTCGACGATCGGACGTTGAATGAGATCTGGATGGGCCACTAGCAGATCGAGCCATTCATCGTCTGACAGAGTCTTTTTGGCCAAACCGAGTTCCTTGTAGATGTCCTCCTTGGTTCTGATTATATCCTTCGGCGAAAGCCCCGCTTTCTTCAAAAGGCTCTTGAGTTGCGCCTTGGTGAAGAGCTTCTCGTAGTAGTTGATGGCCTTGAAAGGCTTGCCGCTCTCTTGTAACAACTGCATCGCCTGACGGCATGTGCTACAAGTTGGTTTCTGATATATCGTGATTTCTGCCATGTTCGAACTCCTTGTGTGAATAAGATGCTGAAAAAGTCGCCCTTCTCACCCGCCCAACCCAGGCGTACAAGACGCGCCTTTTTCCAAGCAGCGTTCTCGGCTCATCGAAATCCTCAACATACCCCACTCGGAGAACGAGCTGTCTTGGCAGCTTGGGGTGGGCGGGTGAGAAATGGTACGCCTCCGGTTTCGATTCGCCTGCGGCCTTGCTGGACGGCCATTTTGAGCATCCTGAGGTTATTCCGGTCTCAGCACCGCATGGAAGATTCCGCCGGGATATGGTGTATTAACCGAGTTTTTCAGCAGGCTGCCAAGCGTCTCGCCTCCTTGACGCCATTTTTACCCGTGTGATACATGGGTTTCATCTTATTCCCGTGAACCCCCATTATGCCAACGCCAATCTTTGGAACCAGCTCTACCGGCCAGTTTTCCTGCACCACGGACGTACAACACACCTTACGAGACCTCCGCACAAAGCGTAAGGGACAGCCCGTGTTCGTCCTCGGGCATGTTTTGGCCCGAAAAGGGCAAGAAGGAACATTCGAAGTCTTTAACGACCGCCTAGCCATCGTCAAATTTTCCGACGGCGGCGCGATCGGCTATGACCCACTCGAATTGCTCTTACCCACCGACATTGACGACAAGGGAACCGCTTACTTCGAAATTCGACCCTGTCGGCAGTGCGAACAACTCTTCCCTCTCACTGCCGAAGAGTGTGAGGCAGCCGAAGAACCTACCACTTGTCCTGAATGCCGCTCCGCCTAGCAGGATGCTGAAAAATCCCGCCAGCATCGTTCTCGGCTCATCGAAATCCTCAACGCACCCCAGAGGGTACGCCTCCGGTTTCGATTCACCTGCGGCCTTGCTGGTGGCCTTTTTGAGCATCCTGCGCTCCGCTATCCTGCTAGTCGACCAGCGGTGCGATCTCGATCGCTTTCTTAATCAAGCAATCGCCCGCAAAAGACTGCAAGGACATCGGCAGCATACCGGCGTCGATCACGTGCACCGTGACAATCTGAAATCCTTCAGCGACTTTGTATCCTTCCACCCTTACGGCATGACAGATTTCGAGTTTTTTCCAAATGAGATTATTCAGAATCGTCTCCGATGCGAGCAGCTTCATATCTGATACCGCATCATTCACCGAGACTTTCGCCGACACCCGGGCTTTATCTTTTGGCGCTTCGCTTACGACGGCAAAACCAAGGATCTCGGCGTCGGCTTGGACTGAGGAGGCTGTCTCCACCGCGACGAGGCCGAACAAGATCAACAGGAGGGGTAGACGAAATATCACCGCGTACCTCCACGGTCAATTCAATTCCTCACAATGAAGCTCAGAACACGACATCCGACGAGGGCCATGCACAACAAGGGCGCGGGGGTTTTTCCCGGTCGCACAGGCCCAACAATTTGAGTATGCCAACCGATACGAGTCAATTCAAGATCCTGCCACTCCGAACATGATAGACTGTTGCGACGCTTCGTGCATGTTGCCACTTGCGTGAGGGAGCACGATCATGCCACATGACTTTATGCCGGGGCTCGCCGGAGTCCCCGCAGCCAAATCCGCGATCAGCGATGTGGATGGGCAGCGCGGTATACTGGAATATCGCGGCATTCGCGTCGAAGAACTCTGCCTGCGGTCGTCCTATCTCGAAACCGCCTATCTGTTGTTATTTGGGCATCTTCCCACTCAACCGCAACTCGCGCGATGGAATGAGGATATCGTCCATCACCGCCGAATCAAGTTCAGGATTGTTGATTTATTGAAATGCCTTCCGGAACAAGGGCATCCCATGGATGCCCTGCAGGCTGCGGTTGCCGCGTTGGGCATGTTTTATCCAGGCCGGAATGTCCAGGACGTCGACAATAACTATTGGTCGGCCGTCCGTCTCGTTGCCAAGCTGCCTACGATCGTCGCGGCCTGGGCGCGTCTGCGGCATGGAAACGAGTATATTCCGCCGCGGGACGATCTTGGATTTTCCGAAAACTTCCTCTACATGCTGACTGAGATGGAGCCGCTTCCTTTGTGGGGCGATATATTCGACGATTGTCTGATCCTCCATGCCGAGCATACTATGAATGCCTCAACCTTCACCGGCATGGTCACTGCCTCGACGCTGGCCGACCCCTATACGGTCGTTGCATCCTCAATCGGGGCGCTGAAGGGCCCGCTGCATGGCGGGGCCAACGAAGAAGTCGTGCAGATGCTGAAAGAGATCGGTGAGCCAAGGAAGGTCCGAGCGTACCTTGAAGAACAGATTCGCGCAAAACAGAAGCTGATGGGTTTTGGTCACCGAGTGTACAAGGTCAAAGATCCTCGTGCGACAATTCTACAAGGTCTGTGCGAGCGACTCTTCAAGGAATGCGGCGGTTCACCGTTGTACGAGGTGGCCGTAGAAGTCGAGCGGGTCGCAGAAGAGCTGCTGAAGGGGAAGGGGATTTATCCCAACGTCGACTTCTACTCCGGGATCGTCTATGACAAGATGGGTATCGAGACTGATCTATTCACACCGTTATTTGCAATGGCTCGGGTATCGGGGTGGCTGGCCCATTGGCTTGAACAGCTGCGCGAGAACAAGCTATTCCGCCCAGACCAGATTTATTCCGGTGAACATGACCGTCCGTACGTGCCCATCGAGCAACGCTAAGCCCTCTTTCGCCCCGCCGCCTTCAACCGAGGCACAGCCCCCTTGACTCAGCGGAAGGCGGAGTTATCTGCTATTTATATAGAGAAATCGGCGCGCGCCTCGAACAGACATTCTGAGACAGTCAACAAAAAGGAGAAGGAGGTCTACTATGACACTCGTACGGTGGAATCCGTCTCGTGAACTCGAAGAGATGTCGGATCGGTTGAATCGAATGTTTAACCGTCAAGCTCTGCCCCAGGCAAACGCTAAGGAAACGATGGTCGTTGCCGACTGGGTGCCATCCGTGGACGTCAGCGAAACGGACGGGGAGTACCAGATCAAAGCAGAGATCCCTGACGTGAAAAAAGAAGATGTAAAGGTAACACTTGAAGACGGAGTCCTCACGATCCAAGGTGAGCGCAAGCATGAGAAGGAAGAGAAGGGCAAGAAGTACCATCGGGTAGAACGCTCCTATGGCAGCTTCGCCCGGAGCTTCACATTGCCTGATCTCGTCGATGAAGAAAAGGTGAAGGCGGAATTCAAGGACGGTGTCCTGAATCTCCAGCTTCCCAAGTCCGAGAAGGCAAAGCCGAAAGCGATTGAAGTCAAGGTCGGCTAATCGGCAACCATAACATCCAGTCTGAACAGAGGCCCGCTCCGGCGGGCCTCTTCTTTTTGGCTCCTACGCCCCACCGTCAGTCGTTTCGCACATCACAAGTTCCCAGATCGGTTTGTTCACATCCTGCCGCAACACATAGCGCTGTCCGTCGTCAGTTTGAAGGCGGAAATAGCAATGGGTCTCGGTATACCAGCGAGTCACGATCTCAGTCACTGTCCGCCGGCTTCCTTCATGGGTGAAGGCCCGGGGAGTCTCCTCTCCTTTCGCACCAGCGAACGCTTCAACAATGATATTCGAATTGTCCATCGACCAATACCCTTGTGCAAGCAGGCGGCCTGAGTTTATCATGTCGCCCGTCATACTTGAGAACCTTTACACCGGAGTAGAACGCATGAAGAAGATATCGACAGCGGCAGCGACTCAGTCATCACATGCCACCACCCGAATGGAACGCGATACCATGGGCGAGTTGGCCGTCCCGGCCACCGCCTATTATGGGGTGCAAACCGCCCGCGCCATCGAGAACTTCCCGATCAGCTCGTTGCGGTTCCCCCGCGCCATGATCCGTGCCATGGGGCGCATCAAACGGGCAGCTGCGACGGTGAATCAGTCGTTGGGTCTTCTCGACAAGAAATCGGCTGATGCGATCAAACAGGCTGCGACGGAAGTCGTCGAGGGCAAGCTTGACGCCGAGTTCCCTGTCGACATTTTTCAAACCGGCTCCGGCACCTCGACGAACATGAACACCAACGAGGTGATCTCCAATCGCGCCACCGAGCTGGTCGGCGGCACGCGAGGCAGCAAGCTGGTGCATCCCAATGATCATGTCAATCTAGGCCAATCCAGTAACGATGTGATCCCGACGGCCATTCACATCGCCGCCGCTGAAATGCTGCAACAGCAGCTCATTCCGGCACTCACCTGCTTGCAGCACTCGCTCGCGCGCAAAGCCAGAGAGTTCGACAAGATCGTCAAGATCGGCCGCACCCATTTGCAGGATGCGACCCCGGTGCGGCTGGGCCAGGAATTCGGCGGGTACGCCCGGCAGATCGAACTCGGCATTCAACGGGTGAAGCGTGCCCAAGCGGCACTCGGCGAAGTGGCGCTCGGCGGGACCGCCGTCGGTACCGGGCTCAACTGCCATCCGAAGTTCCCGGCCAAGGTCATGACTATCGTGTCCAAAGAGACCGACTGCACATTTAAAGAAGCGACGAACCACTTTGAAGCGCAATCCACGCAAGATTCATTGGTTGAAGCGAGCGGGGCGTTGAAGACCATTGCCGTGAGCCTTATGAAGATCGCCAACGACATTCGCTGGCTCGGGTCCGGTCCGCGCTGTGGGCTCGGGGAGATCAATCTTCCGGAGACCCAGCCGGGCTCGTCCATCATGCCGGGCAAGGTCAATCCGGTCATTGCCGAATCGGTGACGATGGTCTGTGCCCAGGTCATTGGCAACGATGTCACGGTCACCGTAGGCGGGCAGGCGGCCAACTTTGAACTGATCGTTATGTTGCCGGTCATGGCCTATAACCTCTTGCAATCCATCGAACTCCTCTCGACCGCCTCCACGAACTTCGCAGCCAAGTGTATCGACGGGATCACCGCCAACGAGGAGCGCTGCCGGAGCTTGATCGAGGAAAGTTTGGCCATGTGCACCGCCCTGGCGCCAGCGATCGGCTACGAAGCGGCGGCGAAACTCGCCAAGGAGGCCTACAAGTCCGGCAAGACGGTGCGCGAGGTTGCGAAAGAGCAACAAGTTCTCCCAGAGAAGCGGCTCACCGAGCTCCTCGACCCCTGGCGCATGACCAAGCCGGGTGGACCGGTGGGAAGCGCAGGAGGGTAGAGGACAGGGGCCTGGCAATCCTCCTTGTACGCGGAACGCGCACGAAAAAGTAGTGCTCGTTCGACGCGCACAGGGTGAGGATTAGCCAGGTCCCCTACCCAGAGGAGATAGATCCGGGCGGCTTTGCAGGACCCCGCCGTGCTCCGTTCGTCGATCCCCATAAAATCAAGATCTCAATGCTTTGGCATAGTCGTAGGAGTCAAGTATCCAGGCAAACGAGACAAACCAAATACAGGAAACAATGGTTTTCTGATCCGGTCGCATTTTCAATATCCTGCCACGGACCGGAACCCTCCTGTGTGCACAACCTCAGCCAATCTATTCGACGTGATCCGGTGAATCAGGTTTGATTCAGCACTGAATCGTTTTTGATTCACCTCGACCGCGCTCTATCCTTCGCTAGCAGCGTCAGGACAGGCGCGATCTATGGGAGAACCGCAGGCTGTGCCCGAGGACACGTGCATTTCGTAGTGGGCACACGACTTGCTGTATGTCTAGATATTCGGTTATTGGATTAGTTAGACATATCGTCGAGAAATTATTCAATTTACCCTACGTAACAGAATGACTAAATTTTCTTATGGGTGACGAGGTCAAAAGGATTTCTTGTTCGTGAGTTTGTTTAAACGATTCGTGAGCTATACCGAGATTGCTCTTTTATAGGAGGCTGACTATGCCGCTAAAAAAATATGGGGTGCTCAAAGGCAGGGCCATCGGCGCAAAGCGCGAAGAAGACCAATCCACTCCTCATTATCAGGTCCATATTCAAGCCGGCACGACCCACTACCGCATCGCGGTGAATGTTAAGTCCCAAGTAAACCCTTCAGAGCTTCTTTTTTTAGTCAATGACGATTTCCATCATCCAATTACCGCAACCCTACCGGAATTACCCGTCGATTTCACACCACTACAAAGCAAGCCCGGAGGACAAGCCGTGGATTTCATTCGCGGCAATCTATTTAACCGGCTTGATATGCGGCTCCTCCCACC
>DATHTZ010000397.1:0-3456 GCA_035462675.1 Nitrospiraceae bacterium
GAGAGGAATGCTGCCTTAGTATCAATGCGGGGGGTACATAGCTACACCCTCTGCGTCTGTGCGTCACCTTATCCGTTCGAAGAGGCTGAAGGATTGCGGATTGCCCTTTCGCAGCCTTTTATATGGCTTCAAGTTTTCTCAATTCTGAAATGTCCAAAAACCTTCCTGATCTATGTCCCTCCGCAATTCCCCGAGCCCGAGCCTCAGAAGACTTCTGGAATCACGCGTCTCCCTTTCAACGTCACCTGATCATCGTATTTGCCCTTGTTCGAACGCTGGGGAATTTTGATTTTTTCACGCGGCACCTTTTTATACGGAATCAACGACAGCAAATGGGAAATACAGTTGAGGCGTGCGCGCTTCTTGTCATCTGACCGCACAAGATACCAGGGCGCACGCTTGGTGTCTGTGGCCTCCAGCATCCTGTCCCGGGCCTTCGAGTATTCGCACCACTTCTCACGGGACGGCAAATCTATGGGACTGAGCTTCCACTGACGCAACGGATCGTCGACACGGGCCTGGAAGCGCCGTTCTTGCTCCTCGTTACTCACCTCGAGCCAATACTTGATCAGGATGATCCCCGGCTGCGTCATATAGCGCTCGACAATCGGGCACACTTTGAGGAAGCCCTCGTACTGTTCCTTGGTGCAGAAGCCCATGACGTGTTCGACCCCGGCCCGGTTGTACCAACTGCGATCGAAGATGACGATCTCGCCAGCCGCCGGGAAATGCGCCATGTACCGCTGAATGTACATCTGGGTCTTCTCGCGGTCGGAGGGCGCGGTGAGCGCCACGAGGCGGAACACGCGAGGACTGACGCGCTCTGTGAGGGCGCGAATGGTGCCGCCCTTTCCGGCGCCGTCGCGGCCCTCGAATACGATGATCACCCTCAGACCTTTGTGTTTCACCCATGCTTGAAGGTGACAGAGCTCGGTCTGCAGCTTGCGCAGCTCCTTCTCATATTCCTTACCCTTCAGCTTGGACTTACCGTGAGCTTCCTGCCCTTTGTCTTTAGCCATTATCTTTCCCCTGTCTAGATTTCATGGGCCAACTGATGAGCCCACATCCTTCGGTTCGATCACCATCTCGTCGGGCATACTGGTAAATGGCTGACGTAGGATAGTTCACTTCCGCCACCAAAGCCAGATGCTGGTCCGTATTAGATCAGTGGATTCGTATTTCACGATGTTCACTTGGCTCGACTTCTCACCGGCGGGCTCCATTACCGATAGCACTGTCTCATTCCCGGCTGAGTAGCAAAATCTGACTCGAAGAAGGGTTGTGCAAAAATCCTATAGGGATTGAGCTGCAAAGCGCCTGATTTCCTTACTCTTCACAAATGACGATTTTACGAATCAAAAAGAACTGTTTTGGTGCTCGTCGTCGGTTGAAAATCAAATTGCATTCCAGACCGCTAGGATCTTCTCACGCGATGGAGGAACGCGTCGCTAGCTGTGTTGAGTGTCGTGAAGATGGAATCGGTGCCGATGCGTTCCATCGTCCCGGCGTGTTCGAGTGTGTTGCGCACCTCACGGCGTACGTTCGCCAAGCCGAGGCGGACGCCTCGTGCCGCCAATTCTTCGGCCAGGGCTTCGAGCATTTCCGCGCCGGTGATGTCCACCGTATTGATGGTGCTTCCATCCACAATGAACCATTCGACGTCCGGGTGGATGGCAACAAGCTCCACCACCCGTTTCTTGAAGTACCCTGCATTGAAGAACACGATTCCAGAGACGAATCGGTAGACGATTAGGCCGGGATGGGTCATAGCCTCTTGATGGTCAGCCACGTCGTGCCACCCTCTCATCCCCGGCACACGGCCCAACAGGGCATCCGATGGTCGCGAGACGCGCGTGATCAGCAGGAGCAACCCGCTCCCCACCGCCAAGAGAATGCCCTGCAGCAAGTCCAGCCAGATAACCCCGACCGTAGTGAACAGGGACAAGACGCACTCTGCTCGGCTCACATGCCACATCTTGCGCAGGGACGCAACGTCGAACAGTCCGATCGCAGCAATGATCAGTACTGCTCCCAACGCCGCCACCGGCAAATAACGCAGCGGCTCAGTTAGGAAGAACAGCACCGCCGCCATTGTCGCCGCCGCGATCAGCCCGACCATCTGCGTCTTGCCGCCCATCGCATCGTTGACTGCAGTGCGCGAGTCGGCCCCAGTTACGGCGAACCCCTGCGACAAGCCGGAGGCGATCTGACAAGTACCCAGCGCGATGAACTCCTGGTCGACGTCGATGTCATAGCGATTCCGCGCGGCAAAACTCCGCGCCGTCACCATACCGCTGCTGAAACTCACCAGGGCCACGCCCAGAGCGCCGCCGAGAAGGAGTTTCAGGTGTTCCGCATCGAGTTGGGGCCAGCTCAGGTCTGGCAGTCCAGCCGGCAACTCACCTACAACCGCCACACCTCTATTCTCCAAGCCAAGACCATAGACCAGCGCCACCGCCGCCACCGTGGCCAGCAACGGCGCCGGCGCGCGAGGCAACAAACGTTTGCTTACCAGGATAACCGCGAGGGTCGTTAAACCCACGGCAAGCGTCAGCAGATGCGTTTGAGGCAGCTTACCGGCCAACTCGATGAGGCTTAGGGTGATGCCGCGCGATTGCATGGAGAAGCCAAACACCTTTCCAATCTGACCGACAAAGATGCTGATTGCCACGCCGTTGAGATAACCGACTAGGATTGGTTTTGCGAGAAAGTCGGCAAGGAAGCCGAGTCGGAAGATCCCAGCAGCGATGCACACCAGCCCAGTCAATACCGCCAGCACCATGGACAGTGACCGGAGGGCGTCGGAGTCGCCGCCGGCGAGCGGCAGCACTGTGGCGGCAAAGATGGCGCACGTGGCCGCGTCGGGATTCACGATCAGCTGACGCGAGGTACCAAATAGCGCGTAGGCCACGAGCGGAAGGATGGCCGCATACAGCCCCACGACTGGTTCGAAGCCAATGAGCTGCGCATAGGCGATCGCAGTGGGCACCGCGACTGCAGCAACCGACACGCCGGCTACCAGATCGGAGCGTAGCCATTCACCCCGGTAGTCCCGAAGTTGCCGAAGACCAGGCGCAAAACGGCTAATCAGCGCACTACGGTTGCTCCCCACTGTCGTCGGGCTCTCTGACATTAGTTTTTGAACTACGTTTTATCGTTCCCTAGAGCTGTAAAACTCAAAGACCTTGCATGTCACCCACTGAAAGAAGTTTTTGAACCCGCCACCTCAACCCCTCTCCAAGCTCAAAATCTATGTGTCCTTCCTCCAGGCGCGTAAGCTAGCACCCAGACCCTCCTGAGTAAAGGCGCGCAACGCGAGTAAGCTAGCGTGTCCTCTGAGGCACTCGATAAGACGATATCCGCATCATCTGATCACATCAGAGTAGGCATCTACCAGGGCAGACAGGATACGAAAGACGTTGGGCAATTCGGCTATGCGGTGATTGAACAAATACC
>DATHTZ010000398.1:0-6651 GCA_035462675.1 Nitrospiraceae bacterium
GTGTGAAGCGTCGTTCGTAGGCGTGAAATTGGCCGGACAGGTGAGGCAGGCTGAAGGCTGAAGTGTTCGGATCTTTGAACTCCGGCGTTCGGTCTTCAGCCTTCTGAACCCGCCTGTCTCGCGTGGTTGTCCTGTTAGCCGGATGGGGCCGGCTGGATGAGGTGGTCGGAGGGCAACTTTGGGCTTTGCAGGTTGGCCGTGAGCAGCGGCTGTATCTTGCTGCGCAGTGCGGTTTGAATTTCATCCGGCGATTTTCTGGCATCGATCACTTCGAAGTGAAACTCTTTCGCCATTTTGTCGAACTCATCGATCAGGAGCGACTGGTATTTCTTAAAGCTATCGTAGAGATCGCTGCCGAGACGCAGATCCATTCCTGATTCCCAGAAGTTCATCCCTTTGGTTTCGATGACGCGTAGCACGAGTGTTTCGACGTCGATACGCATATAGCAGACTAGATCGGGCACTAAGGCAAAGCCGAACACGTCTCTCACCCACTGACGGTTCCCGCTACGCACAAAGTCTCGAGCAAAGGCGGTATAGACATATCGATCGGCCAAGACAATGAAGCCCGAGCGAAGCGCGGGGATGATCTCGTGTTCTAACCGATCCGCAAAGTCGGTGGCATACAGCAGGCTGAACGACCACCGGTCGAGAATGTTGCCTTCTTTGGCCATTTCGATCGTCTTGGACATGAGATTGGAACGGGTCCAGCCGGTCGTGAGCACGCCATAGCCCTGCACCTCCAGCCACTCCTGCAACATCTCGATGTGCGTGGAACGGCCGACCCCGTCGGTGCCTTCGATGGCGATGAGTTTCCCTTTGAGGTCACTCGGATTTAGGTTCGTCAAACCGTCGCCAAAATACTGTGCGTCGACCATGGGTGCCCCGTCTTGGTTTGTAATCTTTGAGCGCCTCTCCCACGAGCCGGCGCATCTCGTTCTGCTGAGCTTCGATGTCTTTCGTCGCGTCCATCGTGATGAGCTGAAACTCATCGACGACCTTCTCGTACTGGGCCAGGATGCGTGATTGGAAGATGCGGAAGCTTTCGGCCATGTCGGGGCTTAGGTTCATGTCCATGCCGGCTTCGTAGTGCTTGAATTGTCCGCGCGTGCCTCCGAGGAGCCGCGAGATGGCCGTCTCGATCGGTACCTTGAAGTAGAAGGCCATGTCCGGTGTGATGGCGAAGCTGTACAGCTTGCGAATCCATTCAGGCGACACGCCGCGGACCACGTCGCGCGCGAAGGCGGTGTACATGTAGCGGTCGGCTAAAACGATCATACCGGCTTTGAGCGGGGGCAAAATTTCATGATACAGCCTGCTGGCAAAGTCGGTTGCGTGTAACAAGCTGAACGTCGTCGGCGTCAGGCTTTTGTTTTTCTTTCCCCGTTTGGTCGTGTCTTTGACCAGCTCCGAGGAGTTCCACTCGGTGAAGAATACTTTATGACCCTTCGACTCCAGCCACTTGTGCAGCAACAGCAGTTGTGTACTTTTGCCGGACCCGTCGATGCCTTCGACGGTGATCAGTTTTCCTGGGTAGGGGTGGGGATGCCTGTGTAGAGGGGATTGCTCACTCATGCGGCCTCGTCCTGTACGATGACGGAAAACTTTACGCGGCGGCGGAATACGCGTTCAAAGAGATCTGCCCGGCCTGCCGCAGCCCAGGTTTCCAATTCCGCATCGCCCGTCACGTGTGCAGTGATGGTGACGGTGGCGCCCAGCCTCACATCGACCGTGCGAACGACCGAAAAATGGGTCCGGTCCAGGCCGTCGGCGATCCGAAGGAGCGCGGACAGGATCCGCACGATGCGTTTGTATTTGGGTGAGAGGGCGTCGAATCCCTCGTGCCTCAGTTGAGGGACAGCACGCCTGTGGTAGCGTGCCACATTCGCGACGACCTGAATCTCCTCGCCGGATAATCCTCCGAGGCCGCTATTGGTGATCAGATAGTATGCGTGCTTGTGGTGCTGGCGCTCGTTGATGAGGTAGCCGACGTCGTGCAGAATCGCGGCGTATTCAAGCCAATTGCGTTCGGTGGGCCCCAAGCGATGGAGGCGTGTTGTCTGGTCGAAGAGGCGCAGGGCTAAGCCGGCGACATGGAGGCTATGGGTTTCGGGGGCATGACAGCGACGGGCCAGTGCCATTACGTTGCGGCGACGCACGTCAGGAATTTCCGCTTCCGCTTTGAGCCGTTCACGGTGGCGATGGATAAAGTCGTAGATGAGGCCTTCACGAATGGCCTTATCGCAGAGGATGAGTTCGTCTCGCCCGGAAAGCTCCATCAAACGGCGAAGGACCACCGTGGCAGGAAACAGGGTATCAACGCGCTTGGGGTCCAACCCGGGGATTGCCAGCCGGGCTTTGATGGTGGAGTGACGGAAGTCCTGCTCGATCTCTTTGACGTCCTTCAGAGAAATGGTGGCGAGATTGATCTGGGGGAGCGGGCGATTCGTTCGGCGCAGATGAACGACTTCTGCCAAGTTGCCTGCCATGCCGGAAGTGGCGATCAAGGAATCGAACCGTTTCGTCTTGAACGAATCAAGGGCACTCTGTAACTGGGTTGTCACGGCGTCTTCAAGTGAACGGAGCATCCCATCAGACGGTGGCGTGCGTTTGAGAAATTCGTCCGCCAGTCGGATGGCGCCTAGCTTCAGGCTCTTTGAGTGGAGGAGTTGATCGCGATTCCCGACCATCAGTTCGACTGATCCACCTCCGACATCCACCGAGAGTGTCGGCTGTTCTGTCATGGGCACATTGTTTTTGACGCCCAGAAAAATCAGCCTAGCTTCTTCGGTGCCGCTGATGACGCGAACGGTCAGCCCCGTCTGCTCGGTCACGAGATCGATAAAGTCTCCTCCGTTTTTTGCTTCGCGCACGGCACTGGTGGCGACGGCGATGATACGATCGTAGCCCTTGTTCTTGGCTAGGGTGACGAGATTGCGAATGACATCGAGTCCACGTGTGATCGCCTCGTCGGAGAGGCGATGGGTTGTAAAGGTGCCGTTCCCGAGTCTCGTCATGTCTTTGAAGCGATCGAGGATCTTGTAGCTTGCGTCCGGCTGGATCTCAGCCAACACCATATGGATGGAGTTCGTTCCGATATCGATGACGGCAATCTTTGCCATGAATAGTAGTGCGCTATCAAATACTTACGATAACTACTGCGCTAGGCTAAATGAGAGGAGTTTGGCTTGTCAAGGTCGGCAATCTTCAATCTCGGAGACATTTTAGTTGGCTGCTCTCTCGTGGGCAGTCATGGTACCCTCACGTCTTGTTCATTTGGTCTACTCGGTCTGTCTGGTTTTTTGGTTGCACGACACTAACCAGATGAAGCAGATTAACCAGATTAACAAAACAAACCAGATCAACCAGATGAACTCGTCCATAACCGTTGTTGTCACTGGTGCCTCGACTGGTATCGGTGCGGCTTGTGCGCTCGATTGTGCTGGTCGCGGGATGACCGTGTTTGCGGGCGTGCGAGACCCTCGGGCGGGGGAGGCGCTTGCTGCGAAAGCCGGCCCGTCGCTCATTCCGATCACGCTTGACGTCACCGATGAACCGTCGATCATGCGATCCGTCGAGGTGGTGCAACGGGTTGTGGGCGAGGGTGGTCTTGGAGGGCTCGTGAATAATGCCGGGATTGTGATCGGAAGCCCCCTCGAAGTGATTCCGTTGGCGCAACTTCGGAAACAGCTTGAGGTCAACGTGATCGGGCAGGTCGCTGTGACGCAGGCGTTTCTCCCATTGCTGCGCCGAGGTCGAGGTCGAATCGTCAACATGGGATCGATTGCTGGTCGTGGGACCATTCCATTGTTAGGGCCCTATTCTGCCTCGAAGTATGCGTTGGAGGCGCTGACGGATGCGTTGAGAATGGAACTACAACCCTGGGGAATTCAGGTATCGATCATCGAACCGGGGGCGGTTGCGACGCCGATCTGGGAGAAATCAGCCAAGGAGGCAGAGGCCCTTGAAGCGTCGGCCAGCGAAGAGACGAAGGCCCTCTATAGCGAGGCAGTGGTTCGAATTCGTGCGGCGGTTGCCCAAGCGGCTCAACGGGCGATCGCACCGGAAGCGGTGGTTCGAGCGGTCCATCATGCGTTGACGGCGTCTCGCCCGCGCACCCGCTATCTCGTGGGCTCCGATGCCAAGTTGCGTGCGTGGATGGTGAAGTGGTTGCCGGATCGAGTTCAGGACCGGTTGCTGTCGTGGGCGCTACAATATCCGCGCGAAGGCTCGGTGTGATGAGGGAACAGGGCGGGGTGAGGCGTGAATGGATGAAGCCCGCTGTCAGCCGACCAGGTCGGGGTTGAGTCGATTCATCGGCTTGATCGAGAGGGCTTTGATTTCGTTGTAGATGATCATGCGTCCTGCTTGGCGAAGGCGCGAGAAGACTCCTTCCACGATCACCTGGTCGCCTTCTCGAACTTCGATCTGACCAAGACTGACGATTTTCAGCGTGCCGGCTTGATCCTTCAAGAGAAACCCATAGGCCGGCTGACCTTCCCGATTCGTCGCGAGTTGGACGTTGGTGACTTGACCCGTCACCACCACTGCTTGGTGGTCGTATTGCTCGGGGTGGGTGAGGAGTTCAGTGATCTCCAGAAGACTGGCTGCATGAACAAGCCACGGTACAGAGATGAAGACGAATAGGGTCAGTAGAAGCGTAAGAAAGCATCCTGTTCGATGAGGCTGAAGCGGTGGTTGAATGTTGGACAGTCTGGCCATAGTGTGAATGTATTATACCGTACCAGGGGCAAAGTGCAATCGGGGATGTAATTACCGATCCGCTGCTCTTGCGTGTGGTGCGTCGTTTGTGAAGCAATTCTAGAATCTGTTGAACTGTCGAATGTTCAATGTTGAATTTTGTAATGTGTAATATTCGGAAATCATCAGATCGATTCCGAACTCCGACAATTTATCATTCAACATTCCAGATGCCGCACGCCTACCACTTATCGGATGGTCTTCCGCTCACGTCTTCTCCCCTCATACTGTTGAGGATCTGAGCCTGCATCTCGCTCAATTCTTTGACAGGAGGCTCGGCAGAGTTTTCAAGCATGTCGGCTTCATTCTTGGGTGTGGCCGCGGTCCGTTTGAGTAGATCTCCGTCCAACGCCTCGGGAGAGCGGTCCATGTCGTTCATAATGGTGATGAGCCGTTGCAGCCCAAACAAGTTCCTGGTGATTTCTGAGTGCATGGCATTGGAGCTGGCGCCGAAGACGAGCGAGTTCCAGAACTTGACTTCGATTTCCTCCGGCAGGCTGCCCCAGACGATGGCGGTCAGTTTATCGATGAGCGCGGACTCTGTCTTTTCCAGTCCGTCGTAGGTCGAGAGCGAACGTTCGATGGGCTGCTTCGCGAGCACCGAAAAGGTTTCTTTCCACAAATCCAATGGCGATGTCCCCGTGGCTGTCGCGTCGGTCTGTAACGTGGCCTGGAGTGTGTGTAAATACTGTGTGAGGTACTTCACTTTGCGGGCGGCGAGACTGCCGGCGGGGATGCCCCATATATGTGCAATTTCGTGATCTTGGAGCGGCGCAGAGATCGCGCTTTCCCGCTCGCGTTCCGCCAGGTTGAGTCGCGTGCGATATTTTTCGGCCATGCGGAGTTGGGTTTGGAATTCGATGCTGAGCCGTTGCTGCTGGTAGTCCTCAGCCGTCATCTCATCAGCTTCCCAACGCTGCTCCAGCAGGCGGATTGCCGGTTTAGGCAGGACGGTTCTCGCGGATGCCTGTAACGCGTCAAGCCGGTCGGTGGAGACGGAGAAACGTTCGACCAGAAGGGTACGGGCACGATCGGCGAACGCTTCACGGAGCTGCGCGAGATTCCGCAGACTCTCGCATTGCAGCCACGTCCGTTCCCGCTTAAGCCGCACCTGTCGGCGGTATTGATCGCGCCGGTCCGTCACCACCTTAATCGATTCCTTGGTCATGCTGGTATTGGTGGGTTTCGTCCCGGCGACGCAACGGGGATCCGGTCTATCCGTCACGATATAGAGGATTTCTTCGTCCGTCACGTCGAAGTACTGGAGCAGGATCAGTCGAAGCATAATCCGCCCTTGCATAGGCATGGCATCGATGACGGATCGGATCGTTTCAACGGTCAGGGGAGATGTTGATGGGGTGATTGTAGTCATTGGAATAAGAGCTTCTATGCATTGCCGGAATGACGCGATTCCAGATAGAGGGCCACATATTCGCGAATCTCTTGAATGGTTCCACTGACAAACATGTCCCGTGGGATCTCCACGCGTGTAAGAGTAGCTGGATCTACTCCGCGTTCAATCGCGTAGTCTTCATCGATGTACAGACTTACCGACCCGTCTGGAAAGCGTATTGCGTAGAGTGCGTTGTTGTCAGCCATTGACCGTGTCGAGGCGCTTCTAGCAGGATGCTGAAAAAGCCGGTCTTCTCACCCGCCCGACTCCGTTCAGACCATCAGTCCAACCCAGAGGGTACGCTGAAGGTCTAAACTCGCTGCCTGCCTGTGCGTGTCCGTAAGCAGACAGGCGGCCATGCCCGCGGAACGGCGTGTCTTGGCACGCCGGGGTTGGGCGGGTAAGAAGTCTGGCTTTTTTGAGCATTCTACGCGGTCTTCCCCAATGCCAATTTATACAGATTATGTAATGCCCTGCCTGCTAAACCTTAGCCTCAC
>DATHTZ010000399.1:0-4646 GCA_035462675.1 Nitrospiraceae bacterium
TACCTCGCATGGACAAGGAAATTACGGTAGCGAAAATCCGCTCGCAATCCTGTGTGCTGTTCCGGAGGTGCACCGTGAACCACGAAGAATCAGGGCGAGTCTCACAGATTCTCCCAATGCGCCCGCCTCGCATCTGTACACACAGGCGCATGATCTCCGACCGCGTCACGGAAGAGGAACACATCGCCGGCCCGGTGCGCTGTGTTGAATGTGAGCGCGTCATTCCCGAGCCGCATGTCTAACGGCAATCCGTGGAGTTGCAGCAGTGCATTCTGTTCCCCCGGGGGTGGCGTATGGCACAACATACAATTGTGGAAGATCAAGTGATCGACATCGTGCGCAGAACCCGTGCCTGCGACCTCGAAGACATAACGCGTCAATGCACCAATCTGACGTGGAACTAAGTGTTTCTCGGCATCGACGGCGTGAGCCGAAGCGGCGAGTTCATGCTCGTGTCTAGAGGCCAGGGCCTGTATACAGTGATCTTCCGGCAACCGCGGGACAGTCGGCCTTATCCCTGATCAGTCCCATCTTAATCCCAAAGGAGGTTCTCGTCTGTCTGCGTTACGTCCATGGGAACCGAAGACGAGCTGGAATCCCTTGAAGGATTTGGAGGAGATGTTGCAGCGCCTCTCGACCTATCTAGGTCGCCCCGCTGTTCGGACCGAGGCCGGGAAGGAAGCCAGGACCGTCGCCGACTGGTCGCCGCGCGTCGACAGTACCGAGGACGACCAGGCATATCTCATCAAGGCGGACCTGCCGGACATGAAGAAAGAAGATGTCACACTGACGGCCCAGGACAAAGTGATGAGCATCTCCGGCGAGCGGAAGTATGGGAAAGTGGAAATTCGAGACACCATGATGCAGACCACTCGTGCGGCGTTTTCCGTACTGATGGGAGAGCCGTTCATCGCCCCGACGCTCCTCCCCGTCTGTTGCGACTGCAGACTCATTCGAGACGATACAAGATTTTCCCCTGGTCGTGAGCTCTGGGTCACGCAGCGGACATATCACAAGACCCATGCCGTGAATCCGTCCGCTCTGGCGCTCACGCATACCTACTGTCCAACCTGTTTCACGCAGGTCCAGGGGACGGCGCGGCAGGACTTCCGAGAGATCGGATCGGCGCCATGACCCGGCTCCCGGCTCTCGACGACTCCCATCGGGCAGCGGACCGGGGGGAGCCCATGCAGCGCAGCATGGGCTCCGCTTGGTAACTCCTGCCTGCGCTGCGGGGGATTGCTCATCTCCAACTACACGGCGTCCCTGGAGCGGGATGTCACCGGCACACTGGTGACGCTCTGGCGTTGTGTCAACTGCGGCCACTGCCTGGATCACGACATTCTGGCTAACCGATGGAAGAGCCCTGGGCCTACACGTGAGCGCGCGAAGACAACCGACGGGGCCTGATGACACCGGATGGCAGCGCGGAGTGGAGACAGGGATGACTCGGTGAGTCGTTCTAAAGTGTGACAATCCGGGAGGTCGGGGATCATGAGTCCACACAACACATCGGTACGGAGACAGATATGAGATCGGTCAGCATTCGTTCGGCAAGACAAAGCCGGAAAGCACCGGCTCCCAGCCGCAGCCCAACGGGCTGCCGGCAAAGCAACAGCGGAGGTGAAAAGGGCAACATTCATTTAATCACGATGTGTGCTCATTCCAAGCTGTCTCAGCAGAGGGGTTCACCCCAATGGATTGTGCTATTTTTGTGCTAAAACTCTGCACAATAGATCGCATTCTACAGAATCAATGGAATGGATAGAATCATCTCAAGTCCTTGTTCGCAAAGAAAAAACAGGGAAACCGTCGCAAAATCAAGCCATTGATATTTTGATCTTTTCGCCCTTTTAAGGCGAGGGTCCTGGGTTCGACTCCCAGCCGGCTCACCACATCGTACTGTAGACGGAACTTTCAGAACGACCTTCAGGCTCTGTCCGCCTGCCTAGTCGTTCCGCGCATAGGTTCAAAAACCTCTCTCTAACCCAAGACCCGAGAATTCGATTTTTTTTAGGGCTTTGACGTATCCTTTTGGCTGTTCCAAACATATCTTTTCTTGAGTCAAGGCAGAGAGTAAGACTGGGGTCCAATTTGTCGTACGGGTGTTTCCGGGATCTGTGACTGGTGTCTACACGGTACCTTGGTATATGTTCTGGGCCTGTGGTTTCTGCACAGGACCTCATAGTAGGAGGGAGATGCACGATGAACATAAGATTCCTGGTCCCATGGCTGGCGCTGGGGCTGCTCGAAGGCGTATGAGATCAAGGTGCTCACAGATTTCAATCGGTCCGCCGAGTTCTCTTCGTTTCACACGTTTGCCTATTCGGGGATGACGGACAGAGGGATAGAAATCGCGGCGTCTGACACCAAATCGCCTTTGAGGATGCGGATCAAAGAGATGGTCAACGAGCAACTCGCCGCCAAAGGGCTCCGGCAAGTCGGTTTGGAAGACCGCCCAGACCTGCTGGTACACCTGGCGTTCGGCGTGAATGAGGCCGATAAGTATCAGGAAGCCACCTTGCTCGTGAATCTGGCTGAATCATCGAAAAAGCAGATGGTGTGGCAGGCCGTGATCAGGGAAACGGTGGGAGACAGCTTGGAGAAGAATTTTGAAATGGTCAACAAGGGAGTCGCCAAGGCATTCGAAAACTATCCCCCGCCTAAATGAAGTGATCCGATGAACCCACCGTCGGTCGCGGAAGGAGAAGTCCTTCGTCACTGTGATCCCTTGGGGCTCAACCCATCGATCTTGTGTGGTGGCTCGCAAGGGCCCAGGAGGATTCACAAACAAATGAATTAGAAGGAGGCAGGGTTCGCATATGAAAATGCTATTCATTGTGACTCGGGACTCAATGTTAAGTGAGTTGAAAGAGCTCTTGCGAGACAATGGCATTAGGTTCTGTCGACATTTACTTGAGTCATAGGTAACTGGCCGCGAGCTGGACGAATGACAGGAAGGAGAGCGCTGTTTTGTCGTACCGTGTCGCCACCCGACGGAAATGCTTGAGGTACCCCAACATCCGTTCCACCAGATTGCGCTCCCTGTACAGCGTTTTGTCGTAGTCGCGGCGGACCGTACGGTTCGACCTCGGTGGGATCACCGCCACGGCCCCTGTCTGTTGAATCCATGTGACCAGCTCATCCGCATCATAACCCTTGTCGGCCAGCACGGCTTGGGCGTGGAACCCCTCCAGCAGTGCCTGGGCTTGTGTACAGTCATGCCGTTCGCCCCCCGTTACAATGAATCGGAGCGGATTGCCCAACGCATCGCATACAGCAGGCAGTTTCGTAGTAACCCCGCCCCGGCAACGCCCTAAGGCCTGCGTCTGCTGCCCCCTGTTGCGCCCGCAGCGTGTGGATGGGCGCGAATGATGGTGGCCTCGATCATCAGCCATTCCGTATCGGCATCGACCGCCAGGGTATTGAAAATCATTTGCCAGATCCCCGCTCTCGCCCCCCGCCGAAACCGTTGGTGGACACCCGCCCACCGCCCGTACACACGGGGCAATGAGCGCCAGGGCGCGCCGGTACGACCGATCCACATCACGGCTTCGATACAGCGCCGATTATCGCCCGTGCGGCCCACATCACCGACTTTGCCGGGGAGCGAATCTTTGATCCGTTCCCACTGATCCTCTCGCAAATACGTTGCATAGTCCATGAGAACCTCCCTGCTGGGGAGATTCTCGCGCAATTTCCACTAAATGTCGACAGACCCTAATGTTTTTGAGTTAACGGAAGGTTTATTGGCACCTGGAATAAGAGACAAACTTGATTTCCTTTTGTCTGGAACAGTCCAGCCCATTCGACTCGACATCCATGACACGTATTCAGGCAATTATAGCGAGGGACATTATCGTCTAGGCTTGAAAGTTGTCGATGCACGAAACGGAGAGACAGTATGGGAAGGAGAAAGCGAAGCACATGGTTCACTGATGAATGATCCTGAAGTAATACACGATCTTGCAATGGGCTCAAATATAGTCGCGTCCATTTCCCAGAATGAAGACCGCGTCTCTCGCCGTATTATTACAAATGCCTTTCGTAGCATGGTATGAGGACAGAGCGGGGAACTTAGGCAGATCTTCTCGCTGAGAACTGCCTCCAAACGCTGAAATGCAACAGCAAAATTTTCCACGTGCACAGATTGAGGGTCAGGCCTGAGTATTGACTTATTAAAGATGAATCTCGTCCGTGCGTGGTTTTGCTCATCAGGCATTCCTACACGCTACGTCCGAGGAGGGCTGGTATGCTCACCAACTGTGCACGTCGAACGAGGGGAGTCCGCGACCGCGTGTTGCGCGAGCATAGAACATCATCAGGCTCCACCACCTCCTTTGCTTCACACGTCTTCTAAAGGGAGTGGCCGAGGCTGCCCTTTACTGCGCGCATCGAACGAGCACCGTTTCATCGTGCGCGTTCTGCGAGCAAGAAGGGCACCTGGCCGCTCCTCCTCATCCCTCCAAGCTCGCTCGTTTCTCCCTTCAAAGGGTGGCCTGGTCGATCCTCGAATGCGCGCGTCGAACGAGCACATTCTTATCGTGCGCGTTCCGCGAGCAGGAGGACGACTAGGCTGCCCTTCCCATCCTACACCAGGCGGGGTGAGCGCGCGCTTGGGCTGCTCGGCGACAGGACCCGCGCCC
>DATHTZ010000400.1:0-4043 GCA_035462675.1 Nitrospiraceae bacterium
ATGCTGGGCAGGGGACTGGCAGAAACCGGACATTTCGTCGATTTTTTAGACATCATATCCTATGCTGGGACTGTTCAGGCAGGGAATATTCATGGCTCAGCAGCAGTTTTCGAGCGGGACTATCGCCGGTGCCATCACCATCATTGGCCTTGGGCTCGTGTGGGTGACGGTAGCGACCAATTTCCCGTCACAGGAAGAGTTGTCTTCGGCTTCGCTGCCTGCTGAAGTTCGTCAGGCGGCGCGCCCCTCCTCTTCCCTGTCTGTGCCACCCACGCTGGATTTCACCATTCCCACTTCTCCTTCGCTGCCTGCAGAGGCAGTGCGGTCGATGCCGGACGATGATCGGGCACGCAACCACGACGTTGAAGTTCCAGTTGTGACACGGTTCGATTCTCGTGCGCTGCAGGCTGCCAAGTTGAAGTGCGAAGCCGACATCGAACAATTGTGCCCAGGCTCCCCGGACGGTTCCACCCGTACGCGCTGTTTGCAACAGCGTGCGAAGCAGCTTCCGCCGCTATGCCAAAATCAGTTACGCGAGCAGTTTGTAAAGTGGAAGGAAGATCGAAATCGATTGATGGAGGCGTGCGACGAGGATGTCAAACGATTCTGTCGAGCGGTCCAATCTGGGAGTGGGCAAATCCTCCAGTGCCTCCAATCGCATGGCCAGGAAGTTTCCGACCGATGCTACCATGCCCTTCGGAAGGGCATGTTCTTCTTCAAATAGCTCTATGGACGTTAGCGAGCGTTGTTCTTGGCTTGTGAGAGTAGAGAGAACCTCAGTGTGACACCCGCCACCTCGATTTGGTCTCCATCTTTCAGGTCTTGTTGTCCCACAACCTCCATGCCGTTGACGAGCAAAGACTTTGCACTCTGAGAAGGGCTGATGGAATAACTGTGGCCTCGTCGGACGATCATCGCTGCAGATTTGGGGGCAAACCAGCCGGTCAAGCGAATCGCCGATCCGTCTTGTGACCCAATGACATTGATCTGTTTCGTGAGAGGGTACTCCAGCCGTTCGGTTTTCCCGGAAATAATATGAACCGTGGCGGTGAGCGTCGGTCCGTCTGGCGTAGGGTCTGCTGTTCTGAGCACCATGGTTCGACCCAGATCGACGAATGGAGCTGGCGACGGCGTGCTGGCTGTCGCATGTTCTTGGAAGATCAACCGATGTCGGCCGATAGTGATCACGTCTGTATCATGAAGTTGGTGGCGCGTGATCGGTCGGCCATTGATGGCGGTGCCGTTGGTGCTCATCAAGTCTTCGAGAAAGAAGACGGCGTGAATTTTCACGATCCGCGCATGATGTCCCGAGACGGCAGGATCCTCAATCGCGAGGACGTTGTCGGCCTTCCGACCGATCGTCAATGTTTCATGAGTGAGTTCGATAAGCTGCGAGCCTTGCCCGTGAAGTTTGACGAGCAGTGTGGTCGGTTGTGGCAAAGTCTTTGGCATGCTACTCCCTTCTGTGCCAAGGCCCTGTGATGATCTATGCGACGAATCGTTTCTTCAGCCGCTCCCACAGGCCGGCCTGGAACTCATCCCGCAGGGCCACGATGATCACGGTCGTGTTGTCGTCGCCACCGGCTTCATTCGCCATGGTGATGAGGCGATCGGACATGCCGGCGAGGTCTTCCGATCCACTGAGGATGCGAAGAATGTCGTCCGGGCGGACAGCACGAGTTAGTCCATCCGAGCAGAGCAACAACATGTCTCCGCTCGTGACCGGAGTTTCCGTCAACTCCACATCGATGCTGCTCTCGACACCGAGGGCTTTTGTGACAACGTTCCTTCGGGAGGAGCGGTTGGCTTCTTCTTCCGTGAGGTGCCCCTTGAGGATCTGCTCGGCGACCCAGGAATGGTCTGTGGTGAGGGCTTGGATGGTCCCATTTCGGACGAGGTAGAGCCGACTGTCTCCAACGTGGGCAATGGCGAGCACGTCCTCATACAGCAATGCGGCAACCACGGTGGTGCCCATCCCGGTATAATCAGGCCTACTCCATGACTCGCAATGAACGATATTGTTCGCGGCACGAATCGCGCTAGCCAGACGATTCGCCGGTTCAGACACTGTGGCATCGTAGGGGCCGACCAGTGGCAGGTCTGCATGCCTGGCTGCTTCTGCCAGATGTGCCTGAATCGCCTCGACTGCGAGTGCGCTGGCGATCTCGCCGGCGTTGCCGCCGCCCATGCCGTCACAGACGACATAGAGTCCGAGGGGAGGGTCGGCCACAAAGCAATCTTCGTTATGAGGCCGTTTGAGTCCGGTATCGGATTTGGCGCTATGCAATCGTTCCAGTGCCAGACGACGCCTCCTTCAGGCTGCGAGACTCTGTAGGCAGGCACGGAGCTCGCCCGCGAATTCATCCGCACGCCGGTATCGGTGCGGCAACTCTTTCTGTAACGCGCGGTCTACGATCTCTTGCATCATTGGTGGAAGATCCGGCCTCAAGGTCTGAATGGGGGGATGCGGATGATGAGCGATGCTGAACAACATGGCCGACAAGTTGTCGGCGGTAAACGGTAGTTGCCCCGTGAGGAGTTCGAACAGCACGACGCCGAGTGAAAAGATGTCCGTCCGGCCGTCTACTTTCTTGCCGGCGATTTGTTCAGGTGACATGTACGTCGGCGTGCCCAACACAATATTTGTTTGTGTCTTGCTGCTCGAGGCCATCTTCGCAATACCGAAATCCATGACTTTCACGATTCGATTCTTTGTGAGCATGACATTCGCCGGTTTGATGTCGCGATGGACGACACCGTGCTGATGGGCGTAGTCCAGGGCGTCCGCGACGGTGGCGATAGTCAGGAGGACCTCATTGACCGGCATCAAGTTGGGTTTTCGTGCCCACTGACTCAGAGGGGTTCCCTCGATGAGCTCCATCGCGATATATCCTAAATCGTTTTCTTTTCCCGCATCATAGATGGTTACGATATTGGGGTGGGAGAGACGTCCGGTGGATTCTGCTTCGCGGAAAAACCGTGTCTTGACCTCTTGTAGTTTATCGTCGGTATCGATGTGATCGAGTCGTATGGTTTTGATGGCCACGAAACGCTGGATTGTTGGATCTTTTCCCAGATAGACCAGTCCCATTGCACCGCGTCCGAGCTCTTTCAACACCTTATAGCGTCCCAGCATACCTGGTGTGTAGCTATTGATCGTGGTCGTGGCTGCTGTCACTGTTGGTTCTGACGAAGCCCGTGCTTCTTCATTTTGTTCCGTGTCTTCATCCTCGGACAGTGCCTGCGCCTCTTGGCGTCGTGTTTGTCTAGGCGGGTCTAAGGCTTCGCGTAGAGAACTCCAGTTCAGGACCCAGGCTGTCGTGAGCCAGAGGCCGGAACCGATGAGACCGATGGCATACCCTATGGCGAATCGAAACGAGCCCATCTGGTCGATCAGTGGGAGGCCCACGATCCTGAATGCTTTATTGGCAAAGAGAATGACGATGAGGGTTGCAAGCGGAAGGACGAGACTGCGGAGAAAGCTCGATCCATGGCCGTTGTCCTGGATTTTCCGAGACGCAGCGAAGGCGAGGGCCCAGAGGATGGCGAGTGCGAGGAGGTTGGCAACCAATCGTACGGCGTGAGGACCACTGAGCTGCACATATGGAACCGAGATAGATTGGAGCAACCCCAAGCTGCTCACCAAGGGACCGGCTAGAAGCACGGCTAAAATGGTAAAAATATAGGGAGCGATCCAAGTCCAGGATTTCGACATAACACACGTTGGGGCTGTCCGTGAATGTCTCAAAGTGTAGCGGATGGGAGAGGAGAGTCAACGAATTGAGGGAAATAAGCAGCGGTGCTCTTGACACCTGCCAAACGTAATTCGTGAGACGTATTTCGTCAGTCTGAAAGCGCGACTGTTTGCGAACGACGAGATATGAGCGATCGGAGGATGAGACACTGATCAGTTCACTAAATAGTGCGTAGTCTGGTATGCATGGGCCATGCACAGACACGACGATGCCAGGACCCGGGCTCCAGCGGCACAGGCGCAGGTACGACGGCTGGCCGTCCAAGCCGTGCGCGCCGGTTCCAGGCAG
>DATHTZ010000401.1:0-4111 GCA_035462675.1 Nitrospiraceae bacterium
ACACTCGGCAAGACCGGCGCAGGACCGGAAGGCCTGCCGCATTCCATCATCGTCACGGCTGAAGGAATCGATGGAGAGGTTCCGCCGACACTTGACTCTTCGCCCAGCGTGGCCCCGGCAATCGGCGATTCAGACGGAATCTACATCGAAGAGAAGCCGTCTCCCTTAAAGTCGGGACGAAAGCCGGCGGCAAAAGCGACGACCGGAAAGAAATCCATCGGCAAGGATGGAACAGCCCCATTCATAGCCAAGAAAGGCGCTCTCTCAGAGCAACAGGCAGGCGCGGTCCGTACCGGTCGCAAGGTACTCCAGACAAGGAAGAAAAAGTAGGACGACGCATGGCGAAAACGAAAGTCACAAAGAACGGGACGGTCGAGAAGAAACTGGTTGGACTGGCCGATCTAGTGATCGCTTCCGCGCAGCGAGCAAAAGATCCAACGATGGAGATTCCGCTCCGCGCCCTTTCGAACGTGACCTTCAACGAGCGCAAGGGTCTGCTCGAAATGGGAAGCAAGAAACAGGCTCGTTCATTCTTCAATGTCGGTATGGCCAAGAAGTTCATGCAGACCATGTTGGTCGCGGACGCCCTCTCCGAACTGCAGCGCGCGGAATTGACGACCTCGCTCAGAGAGATTTATTACCGGACTAAACATACCATTCAGGATTCGCACGAGAATACATTCGATACCCAGGACGAATCGGACCCGATCATCGAAGATCTGGAAGTGTCGCTCGTGGCGCTCCGTGAGGAGTTGCATGTTCGCGCGGAAAACGGCGGGAGTGTGGTCGGCCCGCTCGTGCTCGGTGACGACGGCGATCGCGTGGATTGTGCCAAGCTCGGTAAAGGCGGGTACTCGGTCCCGTCGATTGTTGAGCCGGAGTATGTGGAGATTCGCCGCTGCACGGCGGACTTTGTGCTGCTGGTCGAGAAAGGTACGCAGTGGAACCGCCTCTCGGAAGACAAATTCTGGCGACGGTATAACTGCGTGCTGTTGACAGGGAATGGGCAACCGCCACGCGGGGTTTGTCGTTTGGCTCGGCGGCTGCATGAAGAGTATCGGCTCCCGGTCTATGTCCTGGTCGATAACGACCCCTGGGGGTACTACATCTATTCCGTCGTCAAGCAAGGGTCGATCAATCTGGCCTTTGAAAGTCAACGGATGGCGATTCCCAAAGCCAAGTTCATCGGTTTTTCCAGCGCCGACCCAGAACGGTATGAACTTCCGCGTAACGTCGGGATCAAACTGAACGAGAAGGACATCGCCCGGGCGAAAGAGCTCCTCAACTATCAGTGGTTTCAGAAACCGGCCTGGCAGGCGGAAATCAAACGGATGCTTGCGAGCGGACTCAAGTACGAACTAGACGCCCTCGCCAACAAGGACTTCCAGTACCTCACGAAAAAATATCTTCCACGGAAACTGAAAGAAAAGGACTGGCTGGACTAACCCGGCCTTTTCTCTTCCATCGTATCCCGCTCTTTGGATTTAGCAGGCTGAGGGGAAACTCAGTTTCTGCTCAAATTCACTGTGATCTTGCGAGCAGAGATGTCTTAAGAATGGCTCGCAGGATGCTCAAAATGGCCGTCCAGCGCGGCCGCAGCGAGCGAAGAGGCGAGGCGTACGCTTCGGTAGGTAGAGCCTCTGAGCGATGCGAGAACAAAGCTGGCGGACTTTTTCAGCATCCTGCTATTTATCGGGCAACAGCAGATAAAGCCCCACCACAATGATCGGCGCCATGACGTACATCGCCTTCTTGCCGAAGCTATCGTAGACGCCATAGATCAGGATTGCGCCCATGAAGGTGAAGTAGAGCGTTCCGATTCCTCGATACCCCCCATGTTCTTCCGCCAGGGCGAGCGCGGGCGATCCCAGGATCAGTCCGGCCGATAGGATTGCCAATCGTTTCATCGCAATCTCCATTTCGATGAGGTTAAGACACGGGACATCATGCCGATCGGTGGTACTGCTGCACATACAACAACGCTCTCATGGCGAAGACTGCCAAGAGGGCGCGATTCACTTCTTGAACAGTTCTGTGTGGCCCGATTGGGCGAAACTAACAAGGGGTCACCGTACACCTCTGTGTCTTATGGATAAGAGATGTCAATTTGCGCCTTCTCATAGTGGGAAGTCAAACCGGCGTCAGAGGGGTTAGAACAGGCTTTCAGGCTGAGGCACGATATGCGTAAGGGGTAAGAGGTATGGATGGTATGAGCAGTTTGGTCCCGTTGTGGGAAGGAGTGTTGCCGGACAAGTCTTCAAATAGAGTAATTAAAATGGACTCCCGACCCCGCTGGTTTGTCCCATTCTTGTCTTGAGGCTTGCTGTGATGAACGGCTTGGGATAGAGTAGGCCCATGCGAACCACGAGCGCTGCAGCACGAAGAACCATACCGGCCACTGAGATCAGACGTCGCGGGTTTTCGGCGGTGGATAAGGCGCTGAAACGTGGGCCGGTGCATGTCCTCAAGGATAACGAACCGGTCTATGTGATCATGGCTGAAGATCAGTTCCTCGAATTATCCGATCGTTATCGCAGGTCGTACATTTCACGAGTCCGCCGGTCGTTGAAAGATGTGAAAGCAGGGCGAGTACGCCGTGTGACGGCGCAGACGTTGATCGGCGAACTGGGTCTCGATGCCTGATGTATGTGCTGCTGACGACCGGCCATTTTGATCGGCGTGTCGTCAAGGTTACGCGAGCCCACCCGGAACTCAAAAAGTCACTCGCCAAGGCACTGAGAAATCTCGAAGTCAATCCCTTTCTGCCGTCCCTTCGACTGCATCCGCTCAGCGGAGAACTTGAAGGGCTTCATGCAGTGAGGGTCACCCATGCCTACCGCATCACCCTGACGCTTCGTGTAACCAAGCGAGAAATTGTTCTGCTCGACATTGGAAGCCACGATGAAGTGTATCGATAGCCGGGATTGCCGTGCGCCACCACACAAGTGGTGAGGGGTAAAGGGTAAGGCGCGATATCGTGAAGCGTCAGGCGTGTGGATGGTATGAGCAGTTCGGTCCCGTCACGCGAAGGAGGGTTGTCGGACAAGTCTTCAAATAGGGCAATTGAAAAGACTCCCGGTCCCGTTGTTTTGTTCGATATGAAATCAGGCCGAAATCACCCACTCGGGAAGGAGAAGAGCCAGATTAGTTTCGGCCATCTGGAGTCACTCTTCCCACAAGTAGTACTACCCGCGTGATACTTATCTACCGATCTGTAACGCATAATTATCAACGACCCGCCGGTATGGAGGAATGGGGACATTGTACTTTGTTAGGGTGCCTCGGTCCATTTACGCTGGAGGGGGGATCAGATGCTTCCCGCACTGCGTGGATTGACCTTTCCCCTTCGTTCTACTGGCGTATTGGAGGCGGCCTGGCTTTCCCATCGTGCGCGCGTCCAACGAGGGGAGTCCTCGACCGCGCGTTGCGCGAGCACAGGGAATTGCCAGGCCGCTCTTTTTCTTTCCCGTCCCATTGTATTAGGAGGGGAGTGGCCAGAGTGTCCTTTACTGCGCGCATCGAGCGACCACCGCTTCACCGTGGGGGTTCTGCGAGCACAAAGGACAGTTTGGCCGCTCCCCGAACCTCTCTTGATTCGAGTCCACCAGTCGGCTAGGCGTGAGGTTGGTTTAGAAAAGAAGCGATAGTGCCTTGCCCTGAAATAGTGCAGGTGGTGTTAAGGCCTCAATAGCCGCAGGATGCTCAAAAAGGCCGTTCAGCAAGGCCACAGCGAGCGAAGACCGGAGGCGTACCCTCTGGGGTACGTTGAGGATCTGAGCGATGCGAGAACGATGCTGACGGGCTTTTTCAGCATCCGCTAAGATCGGTAGCTTGCGTTGATGCGGACATAGTCGAACGACAGATCGGTTGTCCAGATGTGGGCTTTGTGGCGGCCTTGTCCCAACCCTGCCGTGATCGTAAATTCTTTCTGGCGAAAGACTTTCGCGATGCGGTCTTCAGCTGCAAGCCCGAGGCCCATCCCTTTTTTTACCATCGGCACCCCGCCAAACGACAGACTCAGCTTCGAAGGAGTAATCGGGACCCCGGCTCGTCCGATCGCCGCCATCACACGACCCCAGTTGGCATCCTCGCCGAAGAGGGCGGTCTTCAC
>DATHTZ010000402.1:0-5002 GCA_035462675.1 Nitrospiraceae bacterium
GCTAAACCTGCGTACAAACAATGCGTTAGAATCGAGGGGTCGGAGGCGACACCGATAGATCACAGCAAGTGGCGAGAAAAACCCCGCCAAGAATCTAGTCACTGTCGCAAGACGCTACAGCCGGAAGAACGTCAACGATCATTCGTCGTAACGACCCAGGTAGATAGACGGAAGGCTTTTAGCATTCAGTATTTAGCCTAACCACCAGAACAGCGACCATTCGGCAATCGGCCCATCAATCGACAATAATGAGCTGAGACTGGCTCCGATTCAGAGCGGTGCCTGTCCCGTCTCTTGTTCACGCTCCCTCAGTCTTGGGGCATCCAAGCCATTAGTGTATATACGGCCATGTGTTTACATGGGACATTCCGAAGGCCATCGCGAACTTCGAGAAGCATGGCGTCCCGTTTGAGGAAGCCACCACCGTCTTCGCCGACTCCGATACCCTGGATGGCGACGATCCAGAACACTCGGCGCACGAACATCGCCGTCAGCGCATCGGGCGATCATTGACGGGATGAATCCTCCTTGTGGTGTATACGATACGGAGGACAACACATGAAAAAGAAACGATCCGTATTATCAGTGCCAGGCAGGCGAGCCGCAAGGAACGTCAAGCATATGCCCGACTCGCAGATTGATTTTTCCGACATCCCGGAAGCTACAGACGCACAATTGAAGCGCATGCGTCGAGTCGGCAGACCGGTCAGCGGGATGGCGAAGCAATTGATCGCCATTCGCCTCTCGCCGCGGCTGTTGAGCCAGCTCAGAAAGATGGCCGCCAAGCAAGGGAAGCCCTATCAGTCACTGATTCATGAACTCTTAGAAAAAGCCGCCTCCAAAGCCGCCTAGGGCTCGTCTGTCTTGTTCGTGTGGTCTTCCTGGTTCCTCTGGTCGGTTTGCCGGTCAGGCCAACAAGATAGACCAAATAGACCAAACAAACAGGCTGCCCCTCTCAGGCGCCGCGCGTTTTCCACCAGCCACGCTCTTCTCACCCCCAACCCTCAGGACTCCTCAATTCACCATTCATCATTGGAATATTCAACATTTCGGTTTTTCCCCTCCCTCGGAAGGCGGGTGCTTTCTCGCAGGGAAACAGGTATTCTGCGGCGGCATTCTAGGCCTTCCGTCTGCGGTTAAGGCATGATCAACGAAGCTGATACCTGCCGAAAATATGTCCTCCCGAAGCTCATTGCTTCGGGCTGGGATAACGACCCGCGCTCCTTCACCGAACAGAAAACATTTACAGATGGTCGGATCGTCTTGGTTGGTGAGAAAATCCGTCGACGACCACAGAAACGAGCAGACTATCTCTTGCGCTATACGCGAGATTTCGTAATCGCCGTCGTTGAGGCCAAAGCCGCGTACAAATCACCAAGTGACGGTCTGCAACAAGCGAAGGAGTATGCCGCGATCCTCGATCTCAAATTCGCCTATGCGACCAATGGGCATGGCATTGTCGAGTTCGACTTTCTCACTGGCCAGGAGCGGCTTCTCGAAATATTCCCGGCGCCTGATGAACTCTGGAAGCGTCTGCGTATAGGCGAAACGCTGAAAGACACGACCGCAGCGGACCAACTGCTCACGCCCTATAATCATCTCTCCGGTAAAAGCCCCCGCTACTATCAGGACATCGCCATCAATCGAACCGTGCAAGCGATTCTCCAGGACAAGCCACGCATTCTGCTGACGATGGCGACTGGGACGGGAAAGACGGTGGTCGCGTTTCAGATCTGCTGGAAGCTGTGGCAGGCACGCTGGAACCGGACCGGAGAATATCGCCGTCCGAAAATTCTCTATCTCGCCGACCGGAACATTTTGATCGACGATCCCAAGGATAAGATTTTTACTCCGTTCGGCGATGCTCGCTGGAAGATCGAGAACGGCGAGGTCAACAAGGGCCGCGAGATGTACTTTGCCATCTACCAGGCGATTGCCAGGGACGAGCGCCGCCCCGGCCTGTATAAGGAATATGCGCGGGATTTCTTCGATCTGATCATCGTGGACGAGTGCCATCGGGGGAGCGCACGCGATGAGAGCAATTGGCGGGAGATTCTGGACTACTTCGAACCAGCCTATCAGCTCGGCATGACAGCCACGCCATTACGAGAAGACAATCGCGATACCTACGCCTACTTCGGCAACCCGATCTATACATACAGCCTCCGGCAGGGAATCGACGATGGGTTCTTAGCTCCGTATCGCGTGCATCGAGTGGTCAGCGCATGGGATGCGGCAGGATGGCGGCCAAGCCAGGGCGACCTTGACCGCTATGGGCGAGCGATTCCAGACGACGAATATCACACGAAGGACTTTGAGCGAGTCGTTGCGTTACGGGCGCGGACCCAGGCCATCGCGCGTCACCTGACGGATTTCATGAAGAAGACAGACCGTTTCGCAAAGACGATTGTGTTCTGCGTGGATCAGGAACATGCCGCCGACATGCGGCAGGCCTTGAACAACTTCAATTCGGATTTGACCAGGCAACATGCCGATTACGTCTGTCGGGTAACGTCAGAAGAAGGCGACATCGGGCGCGGGAATTTAGGGCGATTTCAGGAACTGGAGACCCCCACGCCGGTGATTCTCACGACATCTCAGTTGCTAACTACCGGAGTCGATGCGCCGACGTGCAAGAACATCGTGTTGGCGCGAGTCGTCAATTCGATGACCGAGTTCAAGCAGATGATCGGAAGAGGCACCCGCGTGCGCGACGATTACGGCAAACTGTACTTCAATATTCTGGATTACACGGGCTCTGCCACGCGCCTCTTTGCCGATCCGGACTTCGACGGCGATCCGGTGTTGATCACCGAAGAGCAGGTCAATGAAGCTGGAGAGATGGTGCCAAAGACCTACGAGATCGTTAAAGAGCAGCCGGTCATGGCGGAGGACCAGGGTACATTTCAAATCTCAGATGACAGAGAAGGGGAGCGCCGGAAGTATTATTTTGACGGCGGGCAGGTCGAGGTTATCGCGCATATCGTCCATGAACTCGATCCGGACGGGAAACTGTTGCGTGTGGTCAAGTTTATCGAGTACGCGGCAGACAAGGTGCGGACTCTCTACCCCTCTGCGCCGGAACTGCGCGAGCAATGGGCTGATCCTGAGAAGCGATCGGAAATTATTCGGCGATTAGAAGAACGCGGCATCGATTTCGACAATCTGGCGGCAGCTGCCAATCATCCGGAGGCCGACCCTTTTGATTTGCTTTGTCATCTGGTGTTCAATGCGCCATTGCGGACCAGGCGGGAACGAGCGGACCGGATGAAGAAAGAGAAGAAGGACTTCTTCGACCAATACGGCTCCGAAGCCAAAGCAATTCTCAACGACTTGCTGGAAAAGTATGCCGAACATGGAACGGCACAATTCGTGTTGCCGGATGTGCTGCATGTCCCACCGATCTCTGAGCGGGGAAATATCGTGGAGATTGCGAGTCTGTTCGGCGGACCGGACCACTTGCGCCATGCGGTCGTGCAGTTGCAGACCCTGCTCTATGCAGCATAGCGAACACAGGCAAATCACAAATTTCAGATCTCAAATATGCGATGTGCAATATGAGATTTGAAATATGAGATTCCGTCAGGGACGCCATGAAATATAAACGCTTCGAAGATCTCCCCGTGTGGCAAGCGGTCATTGAGCTGGCGAGGAGAACCTACGCATTCACCAGTCACGATGCCTTCCGTCGGCACGCAGGTTTGCGCGACCAGTTGGAGCGTGCCACGCTTTCCATCTCAAATAACATCGCCGAAGGCTTCGAGCGCGGCAGCACGAACGAACTGCTCGCCTTTCTGTATATTGCCCGTGGTTCTGCCGGTGAAGTCCGATCCATGCATTGCCTCCTCGAACGCGTCACCGAGTTTTCCCCTCTGCAATCGGAGATTTGTGATATGAGATCAGCTGCTGAGAGCATTTCACGGCAGCTGTATGGCTGGATCGACCAACTCAAGAACGCCGGCATCACCGGCCAACGGCATCTAAACGACAGCGTCCGCACTCGCACGGCAGCAAAGAAGGATCAAGACGATTTTCTCCAAGAACTCGACCGCATTCGCCAAGCAGACCCAAAACAATCTGAAATCTGAGATCTGAAATCTATTTTTGAGATTTGAAATATGAAATCGAAGGTCCCCCTCACGACCGCTCAGCAACTCGGCAGCCTCATCAAGTCTGCGCGCGACATCATGCGCAAGGACAAAGGGCTGAACGGCGACCTCGACCGCCTGCCCATGCTCACCTGGATCATGTTCCTCAAGTTCCTGGACGATCTGGAACAGATCCGCGAGACCGACGCTAAGCTCGCAGGCAAACGCTTCCGTCATACCATCGAACCGCCTTATCGCTGGCGCGACTGGGCCGCGAAGCCAGACGGCATCACCGGCGACGAATTAATTGCCTTCGTGAACAACGAAGAAGCCCGCGGTCCCGACGGCAAGAAGGTCCCGGCCTCTTCGCCTATCTCCGCAGCCTTCAGGGTGTGAACGGCGGCGACCGCCGCGACGTGATCGCCACCGTCTTCAAAGGCACCGTCAATCGCATGATCAACGGTTACCTCCTTCGCGATGTCGTCAACAAAGTCCACGCTATCCACTTCACATCCTCCGGCGAAATCCATACCCTCGGCCATCTGTACGAGTCCATGCTCAAAGAAATGCGCGACGCCGCCGGTGATTCAGGCGAGTTCTACACTCCGCGCGCTGTCGTCCGTTTCATGGTGGCCGTCACCGATCCGCGACTGGGCGAAACGCTCCTCGATCCTGCCTGCGGCACCGGTGGCTTCTTGGTCGAAGCCTTCGAGCATCTGAGAAAGCAATGCAAGCGGGCCGAGCATTATGCTGTACTCCAATCCGAAAGCCTCCTGGGCGGGGAGGCCAAACCGCTTCCGTATTTGCTGGCGCAAATGAACCTCCTCTTGCATGGTTTGGAAATGCCGCAGATCGACCCGCTCAACAGCCTCCGGTTCCCATTGAAAGAAATCGGCGACAAAGATCGCGTGAAC
>DATHTZ010000403.1:0-2433 GCA_035462675.1 Nitrospiraceae bacterium
GTGTGGATCGATCCGGCCACCTCGCGGGTTTTGCGAATCGAGATGCAAGCCTATGGCTTCCCCGAGTCTTTCCCCACGGACCACGTGGAATCGACCACCGACTATCAGTACGTTCGCCTGGGCGATTCCAAGCAGTACCTGCTGCCGGTGCACGCCGAGACGTTAAGCTGCCAGCGGGGAAGCAACTTTTGCACCCGCAATACGATCGATTTTCGGAACTATCGCAAGTACACCGGCGAATCGACCATCACGTTCGAAACCCCGAAATAGCGGCAGCCCGCGCAAGCACGAGTGCTGAGGCCTGGAATGATATGGCCGCGGATGAACGCCGATGAACGCTGATGAAAGAAACGCGTTTGCTGATCTGCGTTCATCGAATCGCGGCAGCCCGCGCAAGCACGAGGGCTGAGGCCCGGAATGATATGGCCGCAGATGAACGCCGATGAACGCTGATAAAGAAACGCGTTTGCTGATGGAGTGAACCCCAAAAATGAGACACGGGAAATGAACGCACTTTGCATCGAATGGAGGCAGAATGGGCAAGATGACGAAGAAGGCAAAGTGGCGTCGACATACCCTGGAGTTCAAACGGCAGGCCGTCGACCGGATGAAAACCTGCGAGAATATTGAGGCTTTGGCGCGCGAACTGGGGATCGAACGGAAACTGCTCTACACCTGGAAGTACCAGTTCGAAGGCCGACCCCAACCGCGGCACGCGAATCTGGGAATCACCCCAGAAGAACGCAAAGATAAACAGCTCCGCGATGAGATCACGAAGCTGAAAACAGCGCTGGCGGACAAGACCCTGCAAAACGATTTTTTCGCCAGTGCCTTGCTCAAAATCAAGGAAGTTCGCCAGCAGAGCATCGAGACTGGCGGCTCAGCATCTACGACGTCATCCGGTCGTGGACGCAAGGGCAAGGCAAATTAACCGTGGAGATGATGTGCTATCTGGCGGGCGTCAGCCGGGCCAGCTACTATCGGCATTTAGAGGAGGTCGTGCCGGACGAAGCGGAGATGGAACTGCAGGTGATGATCCAGGAGATTGTCCTGCTCCATTATCGGCGTTACGGCTACCGGCGGGTCATGGCGGATCTGCGGCGCCGGGGCATGATCGTCAACCACAAGCGCGTACTCCGGATCATGCGCGAAGACAACTTGCTGGCGATTCGACGGCGTAAGTTCATTTGGACGACCGATTCGCGGCACGAGTACCGAGTGTACGTCAACCTGGCGGCGCGCATGACCCTGACGGGGATCAACCAGCTCTGGGTCGCCGATATCACTTATATACGCCTGAAAACCGAGTTCGTCTTTCTGGCGGTGGTGATCGATCGCTTCTCGCGCAAGGCAATCGGTTGGGCATTGAGTCGCCAGCTCGTCGCTCAAGTGGCGGTCAGCGCGCTGCAATTGGCGATCGCCAACCGGAATCCTCCTGAGGGAGTGGTCCACCATTCCGACGGTGGAATCCAGTATGCCTGTACCGCGTACCAGGAGGTCGTCAAGGCCCATGGGATGGTCCCCAGCATGAGCCGCCCGGGGAATCCGTACGACAATGCCTTCTGTGAAAGCTTCATTAAAACGCTGAAGCAGGAGGAAATCCACTGCAATATTTACCGCGATTTCGATGATCTCCAGGCGCATTTGGGAGACTTCATCGACAACTACTATAACCGGGTCCGTCTGCACTCGGCCTTGGGATATCGAACCCCGGAGGAGTTTGAGCAGGCGGCTGCGGCGACCGTGGCCCAGGACGGGACATCCGACGCGGCGACCATGAAGTACTTCACTCCCAAGAAGCAGGAAGAACCGGCTGGGGCAAGCGGATCACCAGGTCCGACGGTCTCCAGTTCGGGCCAATAAAGACGATGCGGCAACAGGAAGTGGCGCGAAGGCAAAGTTCGCCCTTACCGGGAAACGCTCTGCACGACAGGCTGGTAAGAGGGGGTATTGGATCGCTAAAGGAGAATTTGCGACGATCCCTTCATCGCCACTTTACCCCTGTTCCATCAAGAACCATTACTGAGCTCAGTACGCGTTTTGTTAGGCATGACGGAATCTATCGGTCCGATGTGGTTCAAGAACCAACCTGGGACCGGGCCGCCGCCTCCCGCCGGTCGGCCCGAGCCCAAGCAAAAGAACGAGGGCGGGAGGACCCACGCCCTTCTCATCGTCCGCGATGAGTTCCGGCCGGCTATTCCTCGATCGGGTTGCTCGCCAGCATTGCCCGTCTCCGCTTCACCGGCACTTGCGATCATAAACCCCTGGACGCCGAGACGGAAACGGAATATCATCGAACAGTAACTGCGTCTTTTCCTCCGTGTCTCACAAATGGGGTGCAACCCATTATCCGCGTTCATCTGCGTTCATCAGCGGCCATCCCTTTTTTTCGATTTGCCCGTGCTGCTACCGGATGCCGTACAAATCGAGGTC
>DATHTZ010000404.1:0-8074 GCA_035462675.1 Nitrospiraceae bacterium
GGCAGCGATATGATTCTACTGTAGAGGCGGCTGACTCTGTGTGGAGGAGCGGCAGGAGAGGTAACACCCAAGGTCTAACCCGCATTATTCATGAACACTCCTGCGGTAATCGCCGATCCGTAGCTCGATATTTTTCGTCGCCTGTCGTTCGTGAAGCGTGAAGCGCAGGCCGGAATGAGTGTGCCTGTATCGTCGCCGAGATACGAGATGCGCTTTATTGAGGAAGCGTCTTCTGGCGATCTCGCGACGAACCGTCATGAGTAATGCAGACTAGGAAACCAGTTGCGACCCGTCTATCGTTTCTCGGTATCTTCTATTCCTTCATCCCCTCAACCTGTGTAGAATGTTCCCGCAACGACCGATACAGCGAACTCTCCGTCTCGAAAGGTGTGGTAGAAGACAGTCATGCCTACGCTCAGTGTCTTCTATGGTATCGTAATACAAATGTTCTGGCGGGATCACAACCCGCCGCATTTCCACGCTCTTTATGGAGAACATGAAGCGGTCTTCGATCTGCGAGATCTACGCGTGTTGCGCGGAGCGTTGCCCCGACGTGCCATGGTGCTTGTTCTGGAATGGGCGACCGATCATCGAGATGAACTCATGGAGGATTGGAATTTATGCAGCCAACTCAAATCTCCCAAGCCGATCGATCCCCTGACGTAGAACCGGCCATCCGGCATGTGGTGCCTTGGCGCGTTGCTTCCGTGAGCGCTATGCCTGATCTGCTGCTGCGGGTCACGTTTGTCGATGGCACCACGGGTGACGTCGATCTGCAGATCTTTCTGAGTGGACCGCAAGCCAAGGGAACGGTGTTCGAGCCGTTACGCGACCCGAATGTTTTTGCTCAAGTGGGAGTAATCATGGGTGCAGTGCAATGGGCCAATGGCGCTGACCTGGCTCCCGATGCCATGTACGATGCGATTAAGACTCATGGCCGGTGGATTGTTGAGTGAAAATCGGTCCGCCAGTAGGAGGGATAGTTTGGGTGGGAGGGAATTTCCGAATGATTCCCGCCTGGAAAAATCCGAAAGGGCCGTTCCGGGAGGCGTTGGAGCGGAAGCACATGCCGCCCCACCTCCGAGAGTCTGAGCTTCGCTCAACCTTGACCTCGACCTTAATCTGCTTGCTCGGCTGGTTCCGCGCCGCCTTCCCATAGTTTGACGGTTCGATCCCATGACGCGCTGGCCAGTCTCATTCCATCCGGTGACAGGGTAATGCCGCGAACGCCTGCGGTATGGGCCTTGACCGTTCTGAAGCAGCGGCCGTTCGACAGATCCCAAAACCGAATCGTTGCATCATCGCCGGCGCTGATGAGCACCTTGCTGTCCGGCGTGACGGCGAGCGCGCGCACCCAGGCGGTGTGGCCTTTCAATGTCCGTTGCTCCGCCATGTGGGGCATGTCGAACAACTTGATTGTCTGGTCACGGCTCCCGGTGATGAGCAGTTTGGCATCGGGAGTAAAGGCCATGGCGCCGATCCAATAGTCCATCGCCTTCTGAAATCCACCGTCGTCATCAACAAAGTACCCACGTGTTTCGCTCGTATCATCCTCGGTCTGCTTCCAGTGGCCGTTGTGCACGATTTTTTCCTCTCCACTGGGTAAGACCTCCCACAGCTTGATCTTGCCGATATCCATGCCACTGGCGAGGTGCATCCCGTCCGGTGAAAAGGCGACGCAGACGGACCAATTATGATCATATTGGTCCTTGCCGAGGAGGGTCATCAGCTCGGTGCCGGTAGTGACTTCCCAGATCTTGATGTCTTTATTGTGGCTGCCGCGCGCCAGCATGAGGCCGTCGGGAGAGAGAGAGAGGCTCACGACATTGTGGTCATAGCGTGTGAAGAGCAGTTTCTTCGATTCGCCGGTGTTCGGGTTCCACAGCCGGATGGTACGGTCTTCGCTGGCAGTGGCCAATGTCTGGCCGTCCGGCGTGAAGACGACGGATCTGATGTCCGCCGTATGTCCTCTGAGTGATCGCAAGAGGCGTCCGGTTTCAATATCCCATAGGCGGACGAGCCGGTCGGCTCCTCCACTGGCGAGGGTCAACCCGTCCGGGGCGAAGGCCACCGACCAGACTCCATGCGAATGGCCTCGATACGTGGTCAGGTCCCGTGCCCCTGTCTTCCAGTATTCGAGAAAATCGACTGGTGCGGGGCCCGTTCCCGACGATGATGGTGTGAGCGGAGAGGGGGTGGGAGCAAGTTGGGAAGCAGTGTGATCAGCCATGTTCAATAATCCTTACGATTGGCAGGATGCTGAAAAAGTCGCTCTTCTCACCCGCCCAGCCCAGGCGCGCCGAGACGCGCCTTTTCCCCCTGCATGGTTCTCGCATCGTTCAGACCCTCAACGTACCCCAGAGGGTACGCCTCGGGCCCTCACTCGCTGAGGCCCTGCTGGACGAACTTTTTGAGCATCCTGCGGGAGTGGTCTCTCCTTGTTCCAGACATGCAGGCTATTGAAGCACTGCTGTGCCGAAATGGTTTTTCTGCAGTCTGCTCGAACAGGGACGGCCTACGGCAACGGGCTTGATTGCAAACCGTCGATTCACGCCAGTATAATTCCGGTTGGCTTGAGGTGATCGTAAGAGAAGCTTTGTCATCAAGTCAAGCAAGGCTCCTAGCAGGATGCTGAAAAAGTCCGCCAGCAGCATTCTCGCATCGCTCAGAGGCGCAACGTACCGAAGCGTGCGCCTCGCCTCTTCGCTCGCTGCAGCCTTGCCCGCGGAACGGCGCGTCTTGGCGCGCCGGGGTTGGGAGGGTGAGAAGGTCGCCTTTTTGAGCATCCTGAGGCTAATGTGACATTGGCGCCATCTTCAAGATTCCAACAGAGTATTGGGTATAATTCGAGTTTTTCCGCAGTCTGCTAGCCCTCCCAAAGGATGGTTATGGAACTTCGTTTTCAACCCGCGTTGCTGCAAGAGGTCATTGACTCGTTTGTCGAAAAGACGGAACGGGAAGGCGACCCTACCTATTATAAAGAGTTCCACGAACTCGCCGACCCGATCTACGAGAAGTTTACACTCGACGATCGTGAGAGCGAGTTCAAGAAGCTCTACCAGTATATGTTCGGGACTTGGGGGTTTTCCGATATCATCCGCGATGCCTTCAACGAATATCCGTTGCTGAGGGAGCGAGTCGGAATCGTGCTCGTCAAGGGGGTGCTCAAGGAAGATCAGGAAGGTGTCGATATTCTCAGGAAATGGGGGTCCGTCGAACACGAGCTGGCTCGAGAGTTCGAAGAAAAAGGGTTGAGAGGCGTCGGGATCAAGCTGATTCCACGCCGATTTTACGACCCTGCGCTCACGCGCTATTGCCGCCATGAGTTGTTGCATATCGCGGACATGCTGGATCCGGTGTTTGGGTACGATCCCGATACCAAGGTCGGGCAAAATCCCGGCGAAGAAACCCTCATTCTCCAACGGTATCGAGTCTTGTGGAGTCTCACCGTGGACAGCCGGCTGACCGTAGCCGGCAAAGAGCCGATGCTGAGGAAGGAAGACCGGTTCAAAGAGTTTCGCTCCTGGTATCGCAAGATTCCCGCCCCACAATTGAAATCGGTGTTCGAAGGGTTGTGGCAGACGAGTTTCTTTACCCACTCGGAATTGATCGAAATGGCGTCGGACACCTTGCGTGTGATGGATCGCGCCGTGGATGTCGAGGGGGGCGAGGTTCCGGAAACAGAAAATAAGGTCATGTTGATGCCGGGATTTCCCTGCCCTCTGTGCCGGTTCCCGACCTATTCGTGGGTTGAGGATATGGGCAGCAAGCTCGAGCCCTATGTGCTCGATTTCATCCGCGAGAATCACCCTGGCTGGGATATCGAATTTGGGGCCTGCGATCGCTGCGTCGAGGTCTACAAGCTGCGCGCCGACGGCGTCATGTAACGAGGCATAATTGTGGCCACCGATCCGACATATGGACGTCGCGACTTCCTCAAGGACTCTGTCATCTCCGTTGCCAAAGCGGCACAAGAGTTTTCCAAGCACCGACATGCCGAGCCGAGTCAACCGGCGCCACCACCGGTGCGGACGGATTGGTTGCGCCCCCCCGGCGCCGCTGATGAGGCAGTGTTTTTAGAGCGATGCACACAATGCGGCGATTGCGCCAAAGTCTGTCCGTACGGGTCAATTACGTTTCATCCGCAGAACGGGACGCCGGTGATTTTTGCGGATCAGATGCCGTGCTATCTCTGCGAGGATGTGCCTTGCATTGCGGCCTGTGCGACCGAGGCATTGCTTCCAGTTGAGGGACGCGGGCAGATACGAATGGGTCTCGCGTCTGTCTCGCACCGAGTCTGCACGGCAGGGCAGGGGTGCCATGCCTGCGCATCGAAATGCCCCACGGATGCGCTATCAATGGATTTTGACCAGCAGCGGCTTGTTGTGGCGGCTGAGCGTTGCGTTGGATGTGGGCTGTGCGAACAAGTATGCCGGGCGGTGAATGATCGCGTGGCCATTCGAGTCACACCACAGAGATTGTTGACGCAGCCGTTTTCGTGACTGGCAAGGCAGATCTGAATGCAAGAGAGAAAATTGGAAAGAAGTCGTGCGGTTCACGAGGGTAAAAATTTTTAAAATTCATGAGCTTAGATAATCCCTTGCGAATGGGAAGATCGTGCTTGACAACCCCTCCGTCTATACCTACCATACGGCAGCTTTGTACCAAAGGTGTGACCTCACGAGCCCGGGGAATTCATGGGGGCGTCAGGGGCAACCGAGGAGCCGATTCTTATGACGAGTAAACAGCCGGTGCAAGCAAATTCTCAGACAGTGGCCGGGATCATTCCTGCTTCGCAGGCCATTAAAGATTCACCCGCAGTCGAACGCGCCCTCAATCGCAGTAAGCTCTATCTCCTTCTCTCGTGGAGCCAGCTCTATCCGGAAGACAACGAGTTCCTCGATTACGTGCAATGCGGAGAGTTCGTCGAGGATGGGCGAGCGGCGCTCGATGCCTTGGACGCGGCGCTCGACGGCATCGGCGGTGAGCGGGCCAAACTCAAGCTGGTGTTGCTGCGCAAGCAGTTCGACCAAATCGAGAAAGTTGTTGCATCTGAATGTATCAACTGGCAACTCACCGATCTGCAGGCCGAGCATCGCCGAGTGTTCAGTAACGTCATCACGCTCGATTGTCCTCCCTACGAAACCCTTTTCGGAAACGACCACGTGTTCGCGCAATCGCAAGTCATGGGCGATATCGGCGGATTCTATCGTGCGTTCGGAGTGGAATTATCCAAAGACATTCATGAGCGACTGGATCATTTGAGCGTCGAATTCGAGTTCATGCATTTCCTGGCCTACAAAGAATCCTATTCCCGCTGCCACGATGGAGCGGACAAGACCCAAATTGTCCTGGACGCGCAGAAAAAGTTTGTCAAGAATCATATCGGCCGATGGGTGCCGTTGTTTTGCCGGATGTTGGTCAAGAAAGCTGGGTCAGGTTTGTATAAACACGTGGCGGACTTGATGGCGGAATGGATGGATTTCGAAGTTGTCTTTCTGGGCGTCGCTCCCCAGCCCTACTCGGAAACCGATTATCGCCCGGCGACCTTCAATTCACCGGAAGGCCAGACCTATGAATGCGGTGCGCAGGATCAGGGGAATGAGCTGAGTCTGTTGCTGAACGAAGTCGGCGCAGATTCGTTCTTGGACAAGAAGGATCAAGGCAAAGATAAAGAATCGGAGGGGCCAGTCGGAACTGCCTAACGTCTGGCGATATTCATGAAGATGCCAAATCGTAAATTGTCGGCAGTGATCTTGGGCCACCGTTCTTATTTTTATTCGAGAGGAGGAGTGTCGTATGAAAACAGAAAAGCCACAAATGAATGCGGAGAAGCCGCAGAGCAAGTTGATACGGATCGGTATTCTTCTCGCTTCGTTGATCGTTGGCGTGATCTTGGCACTCTTCACTATGTCCAACAATCCGCATTGACCGATAGCGCGACGTCGACCTTAATTCTTTAATCGAGAGGAGGAGTATCCTATGAGAGTAGTGCAGACACACAGTAAACGTGTGGTGTTTGGCATTCTTCTCGCTGCGCTGGTCGTGGGCGTGATGCTGACGATCGGGCAGGTTCCGTTGGCTGTCAGCCAGCCGGTTACCATTCCGGCGAAGATGGTCAAAGGAGCGATCCCGATGGATGGCGCGAACCCGGTTTGGGAAGGCGTGCCCGGGGTAATCGTTCCGTTGAGCGGACAGCTGATCACCACGCCGATGCACCCGAATATTTCGGTGAAGTCGGTGTTCGTGAAAGCCATGACAAACGGGAAAGAGATGGGTCTGCGCATTGAGTGGATCGATCAGACCAAGAACGATACGACCATCGGTCCCCAGGATTTTAGAGATCAGGCGGCAATCATGTTCCCAGTCAACACGGCTGGCGCGCCACCCTTTCAGTGTATGGGTCAGTCAGGCGGCACGACCAACATCTGGCGGTGGAACGCGGAGTGGCAGAAGGATATCGGCAAGGATAGCGCAGGCATCTGGGACGTGGACGACCAATATCCAGGCATTTTCTGGGATTACTATTTCGAAGAGCCGGCTGGCGGCGTGACCTATCCGGATCGGATTGGCCGAAGCCTTGGGCCCTTCAATCCTGGCATCTGGTCGGGCAACATCATGTCCGATCCGACGTTGCGCGTGAGCTCGGTTGAGGATCTGAATGCCAATGGTTTCAGCACCCTCACGACGCAAGCGCATCAGGATGTTATCGGAAACGGTGTGTGGGAACCTTCTGGTTCCATTAAGGGTGGTGGATACACTGGTCCAACCTGGCGCGTGGTGGTGAAGCGCACGTTGGAAACCGGTGATGTCAACGATACCCAGTTCAAGCCAGGCATGTCCGTGCCCATCGCCTTCGCAGTGTGGGACGGTAACAACATTGAGCGGAACGGCATGAAGGCGCTCTCCACCTGGTTTACCCTGAAGCTGTAAGTGGGAGACCTGGTGTCTGGAAGGGGCAGCTCTTCCCTCTAGCGAGAAAGAATCGATAGTGTAACGAGAACACCCCAGCCCGGCCTGACGCCGGACTGGGGTGTTCTCGTTTGCTGCGGTAGCGTGTGAGACATGCAGTTCCGACGTGATCCGGAATGGTGCCCCGAGCTACTTCTGTACGCGAAGTTCCTGCACCACCTTCTTTTCGATGTCGGCCCGTTGAACGAAAGTCTCGATCGGCGTCACCTGCCACTGCATGATACCCCAGGCAGGAAGTGCATGCAGGAGTGCCGTTACCTCATCTTTCGACTTGGCTTCAACCACGAAGGCTCCGGTAAGAGTGCCGGCGGCGATACCTCCGGTACGGACCTTGCTATCTTTCCCCAGGCTCTCGAGGGTTGGGATGACGAGTTTGTCGAGCTGCTCGATCGTCTGCTCGCGGCTCGTGGGAGTTCCGGCTTGGGTCGCTTCGAACTCGACCAGATAGAGCATATTCGTGGTCGTCGCATGGCTTTCAGCAGCATGACGCACAACGTCCCGCCGTGCACCGCCTTCGCCAAATGCCGGTAGAAGAGGCAGCACGCCGGCGACTGTAATAACCAGTACTCCTGTCAGCATGACGGCCCTTGATTTTCTGAATCGTGTCATAGACATCACTCCTTTCCCAAAGTGACGGCACACTCCAATATATTTTAATTTTAGGTGCAGGATATATGGAAGTCCAATTGAAAATGCAGGAATCAACGGAGGGCCACCCGAGTATGCGACAACCCATGGCACCAGGGACGTGGCGGAAGAGGTGAATCGTGAAAGGCATGGGAGCCTTGCAGGAGGGCGTATTGTAAGAAGGGGGGCGAAGGACAGCGCAAGGGCCGATGAGGGGTGTGATTGTTGCTTAGGAATTGGCGAGGGTGTTTCAATAATCAGCCTAGCACGAAAACTACCCGCATTTATTTCTGTGAATCTTGGGTTCTTGCATTGAGATGCGTCCCTCAACGGAAGTTACTTGTTCGATGCATAGCCTTGGAGTTTCGACTTGAGCACGAGCAGAGAGGCTCAGGACAACGACGAGGCATACCATTCCAAGTACTACAGGTAAGCGATACGTGTACCTAAACGGCATGGAGTGTCTCGCAGGGTA
>DATHTZ010000405.1:0-21102 GCA_035462675.1 Nitrospiraceae bacterium
GTGTCCTGGGCCTGGGGCACCACAGAGGCGATCGGTTAACAGATCGTCTCTGCCGGCCATCCGTCACGACTCGTCACCTATGCCCCGGCTGCGGCGTTACATGCGGACGGCCATCGTGCCATTGAAACAGCCTTGCGGCGGAAGGCCGCGGCTCAGGCCGGTGGACAGCTTCGCATCGCCGTCGTCGGGCCGATTTACGGAGGCTCACTGCCCATTACCCGCTATGCGGTCAGTGCGCTTGAATCGCTCGGGCATGACGTACGCTGGCTCGATCATAGCGTCCACGCCACGAGCTATCACCAGCTGGAATTGCTCAAGAACGCCCAGCATCGCTTGGCATTGCAGGGTAAGTATGCGGAGATGTTGAGCCGGATCACAATGGCTCAGTTGGCAGAAGATCCACCCGATCTTGTGCTGTCGCTCGCACAGGCTCCATTAATCCTTCCGGCGCTGGAGCATCTCCGGCGCAAAAAATTTCTGACGGCGATGTGGTTCGTCGAAAATTACCGGCATCTGACCTATTGGCAACAGTTGGCGACAGGCTATGACTTTTGGTTCGTGATTCAGCAAGAGCCTTGCATCGCGGCACTCAAACAGGCAGGTGCAAAGGATGTGCGGTACCTTCCGATGGCGGCCGATCCATCTGTACACCGCCCGTTGGACTTGACCCAGGCTGAGCGAGTGGAGTACGGGTCGGAGGTCTCATTTGTCGGCGCGGGTTATGCCAACCGTCGCGAGATATTCCCTAGACTCCTCGGCCACGATTGGACATTTAAGCTCTGGGGCAACGAATGGGACGGCGCGACCGATCTGACTTCTGTGCTTCAACGCAACGGAGCACGGATCGATACCGATACCTGTCAGAAAGTATTTAACTCGAGCGCCGTGAACCTTAACCTGCATTCTTGGGCTGGGACCGGACTCGATCCTGACGGGGATTTTGTCAATCCCCGCACCTTCGAACTGGCCGCCTGTGGAGCGTTTCAGCTTACCGATCACCGTTCTTTGATGCCGGATCTCTTCACTACGAGTGAAGTCGCCACCGTGTCGTCTTCAGATGAACTCCCTGGTGAAATCGCCCGCTGGCTTCGCGAACCCGAGCAGCGCGTGGCTATAGCGGCGCAAGCCCGTCGGCGCGTACTCACCGAACATACCTATGCGCACCGCATGCGCGCGCTCCTGTCCCAGGTCGGTGTCGCCAGTCCTGATCGCATCGGGCCTATTCTTCGAGGGAACCGTCAGGCAGCAGCGCTGGCCGTAGCCGCTGATGATTCATTTCCATCTTTAGCATCGACCCTGCGAACCTTTCCTTCCACCCAAAGGGTGGAGCTGATGCAGCTTGCCGCACAGATTCGGTCACGCGGCCCCATGGGTGCCCTGTCACGGGAAGATTTGATGGTGCTCATGTTGGATGAGTATCGCTCCGAAACGAAAGATTTAGTGTGATGAAACAGGTGCTCATCATCAATGTGACTCGTATGGGGGATCTGATTCAGACCGGTCCTTTGTTGTCCCGGTTGCGCGAGGAATGGCCCGAGGTTGCCATCGACCTGGTCGTCGATCGAAGTTTTGCACCGACAGCCTCACTCCTTACCGGACTCCGACAGGTCATCAGTTGCGATTTCACCCGATTACTCGATGACTGCCGCACACAATCCAAGAGCCTTGTGACGCTCATGCAAGAGATGACGAACTGGGCTGCACCGCTACGAGCTGCGCGGTATGATCGCATCGTGAATCTCACCTTTAATCGCCAGACGGGTTTGCTTGCGTCGTACATCGGCGCGCCTGACTTGCGAGGGATTACGGCAGGCCCAGACGGCAGTCCTATCGTACAGAATCCGTGGCTGTCCTACTTTGCAGACCTGCATCGGCATCGACGTTTCAACCGGTTCAACCTGGTGGACCTCTATGCCATGGGCGGGAGCGGTCCCGGCACCTTCTCGCCGCTGTCGGTCACCGTTCCAGCCGATGGTCGAGTTTGGGCCGATGTGTTTCTTCGGTCTCAGGGCGGAACCGTCCGCCAGTGGATCGCGGTACAGATCGGAGCCAGTGATGTGATGAAAGCCTGGCGGCCAGAGTATTTTGGCCGGACTCTGGCACATCTGAGCCGACACCCAGATGTGGGATTTGTCGTGATTGGGACGTCCGCTGAGGCGGAATCTATCGAGTTGGCTAAAACGACCTATCGAACCAGCAGAGGAGCTGCGCCGATTCTCGATGCAAGTGGTCGGACCACACTCAATCAACTCGTCGGCCTGCTCTCGCGCTGTCAACTGCTCCTCACCAACGACACCGGACCGATGCACCTCGCGGTCGGCGTTGGAGTTCCGGTTATCGACCTGTCAGTCGGCCATGTCGATCACCATGAAACAGGGCCCTACGGGCCTGGCCATTGGGTGATTCAGCCGGATCTTGCCTGTTCGCCTTGTGGGTTCGATCAGATTTGTGCCCACCATGCCTGCAAAGACCGATTAATTCCCGAGGAGGTTGCGACGCTGTGTCTTCATGCTCTAGAGCAGGCTCCATTTCCCTCCTGGAGCGTCGGTGTGCGCGTGTATCAATCCGGCACTGATGCCGATGGACTTGGTTCCTTCATCATGCGCGTGGGACATGCCGATGCCGACGACGCATGGTATGCCGACTTTTGGAGGAGATTCTGGTACGAAGATTTCACAGGCAGGCCGAGCCAGTTAGCTCCGAACCTTGAACCAGCGCCGGACCGAGAACGTGCGATGGCTTGGATGAGAGAAATGGTTCAACCTCTGCGCCGACTGGAACAGCAGGCTCGTCATATCGCAACGCTTACGAGGCGTCACCCGCTACCAGTGTCAACGCTACAACGAGAACAAGCGCTGCTCCGGCAGGGGCGAGAGCAACTCCTGCCTCGGATGATGGCTTATTCGGCTACTGGTCCGTCCACCGTAGCCATGATCAGAGACATCCATAACGATGACATTGTTGGCCTGGCGATGCTGGCTGATCGGCAGGTGAAGGCCTATCGACGTTGGCAGCAGCGCGTCGATAGAGCCAATACGCTGTTGTCAGCTGTACCGGCTCAGTTCGAGAAACGACAGCACCCATTGCCGATGATGCAGAGTGCCGTCTAAGTAACACCCGTATCTATCACAAGGAGTTGAGCGATGCGTATCACACTCGATCACGATCAGTGGGATGTCAGTGACGATCAACCGGTCGGTGAGATCCTGGCGCAGATCAGCGATCGTGCCCATGCGCGACACCGGCTGGTCACTTCGCTGAAGCTTGGAGGGCGCCCGATTACGGATCGCGATCTCCAGCCCATGCTGTTGAGTAAGCTCCTCAAAGAGGTCGGATCGATTGACGCATACTCACAGAATATTCCGGAGATCGTGACGGACGCTGCGCTGGCCATCACCCGGTTTGCCTCGACGTTGAAAGCCGAGGCCCAGGGATTTCTCACGCCGCTGCGTATGAGCGGCGTCATTCCTTCAGCATTGGACCACTGGTTCGGGCAGTTGGCCGATTATGTGGAACTTCTTCAGGCCACGGGGCAGGGTAATCAAGCTGGCGGTGCTCTGCAAACCCTGTCCTCCTGGATTCAGGAACTCTTGGACGCTCGGTCCATTCAAGATCCGGTTCGCATGGCGGATATCCTAGAATTCGAGGTCCTCCCGTATTTGGCTCCTCGATGAATCTCCTTGTCGAATACTGTCGGTTGTCGACCACTAAGAATTCTTTCCGTCCTGCCCCTCAGGTCCTCTCAAGTGTAGACCGGCTGGGACCGATAAGGGATGCACGACCAGGGAACCTCGCCGGTATGCATGCTATCTGTGGGGTCTTCGGTCAAAACAATTCTGGCACGGATGCCGGGAAGTGCGAGTGGTTGATTTGTTCGGTTTTCAAGGAGGAATAGGTCCATGTCTTTAATCGTCAATAACAATCCGGCTTCGATCGCGGCTCAGCGCAATTTGACCGTGAATACGAACCAGTTGCAGCGGTCGGTGGAACGATTGTCTTCCGGCCTTCGGATCACTCGTGCCGCGGACGATGCCGCCGGACTCGGTGTGTCAGAAACATTGCGCGCGCACATTCGTAGTATCAACCAAGCGACGCGTAATGCGAATGACGGCATCAGCTTGACGCAGATTGCCGACGGCGGCGCGGCCGTAGTAGGAAACCTGCTCGCCCGTCTCCGTGAATTGTCTTCGCAGTCCTCAAGCGGTACGGTCGGATCCACGGAACGGTCATACTTGGATCAAGAGTTTGTGGCACTCCGGTCTGAAATCGACCGGATCGCCACCGTGACCGAGTTCAACGGCCAGCCACTGCTGAGCGGGGCCAACAATTCATTCAGTGTCTTCATCGGTTTCAAGAGTGGAACAGGCAACGCGCTCGCAGTTAATCTGGGCGATTTGGACTTGACGAGCATCGGCTTGGCAAGCGTGAACATCTCGACGTCGGCAAATGCCCAGAGCGCGTTGGCCAATATCGATAGCGCGATCAGTGCGGTCGCCACCGCCCGAGCAAACTTCGGCTCGATTCAAAATCGTTTCGAGGCCGCTATTTCAAATCTCCAAGTCACGAGTGAGAACTTCGTGGCGGCGGAATCCCGGATCCGCGATGCCGACATCGCCTACGAGACGTCGCAATTTACAAAAAATCAGGTGCTCGTACAATCGGGTATTTCGGTGTTGGCACAAGCCAACGCACTTCCGCAACAAGCACTCGCGTTGCTGCGATAGACCTTCGTATCGTTCCGTTGGAGTCATCGCCCAGCCGCCGTACCGGCGACTGGGCCTCCGGCGGACGGTGAGGGAGCACCGTCTCCAGGGAGGCATCCATGGTCCAAAACATTCGACCGCCTCAAAGTTCCTATTTCCCTCAGCGCCAGTCCGAGAATCTCGCAAAGCCGCTTGGCGACAGAGACAGTAAGGTGGAAGCCAGCCTCAGGACTTCTACTCCAGCATCGACGCCGACAAAGGAGCAGGTGGAGGAGGCTGCAGCCCTTGTCAAGGACGTGCTCCGTGGAACTACATCCAAGCTGGAGATCGAAGTCGATCCTGATCTGCATAAGGTGGTGATCAAGATTCGTAACGGGGAATCCGGAGAGATTATTCGTCAGATTCCCGCGCAGGAACTCTTGGATCTGGCTAAGTATCTCGATGATCCGAAAGGCCTCTTGGTTCGGGAACGCGCGTAACAGAGGAAGTTGACGCTATGGCATCGATTTCATTCGGAGGATTGGGAAACGGAGTAGACTTTGGCCAGGTGATCACCCAACTGGTCGCAATCGAACGTCTTCCCATTGATAACCTCAATAAGAGCAAAAATACACTGCAGTCCAAACTGACGGACTACGGATCGATTGCCGATAAACTCCTGGCCTTGCAAGCGGCAGGAGACTCCTTGCGATTGCCGACGGCCTTCGATCGATCAACCGCAACCGTATCGGACCAGACCGTCTTGAGTGCTTCCGCAGCATCGACCGCGCCCCCAGGGTCGTATCTCATGCAGGTTACACAATTGGCACAGTCGCATCAGATTACCAACAAAGCAGCCACAGCCGTTTCGAGTGTAACCACCGACATTGTCGGTGGTGCATCGGCCCTGTTTACTTTCCGCGTAGGAACCGGAACCGACCAGACTGTGACGTTGAGTGATACCGCCACGCTCGAAGACTTGCGGACCGGCATCAACGACTTGGGCGCCGGCGTGACCGCGTCGATCGTGAATGCCGGCAGCGAGACCACGCCGGCCTATCGCCTGATTCTCACGGCTACGACATCAGGGGCAAGCAATGGGGTGACGATTGTCGCTGACGGAACGGCATTGGATTTTGCCAATGCCGGTGGCACAGGCGGCATCGATACCTTGCAGGCTGCGCAGGATGCCATCGCCATCTTGGGCGATCCGGCTCGGAATCCCGTGACCCTGCAACGCAGCAGCAATGTCATCACGGACGCGATTCCTGACGTCACGCTGTCGCTCACTAAAACGACAGGAACCAGCGCGGTCTCCGTCAATGTGACGAGTGACAACGGCGCGGTGAAGGACAACATCAAGAAATTTGTGACGGCCTATAACGACATCGTGACTTTCGTGAACAAGGAAACGGCCTACGATGCGACGACGAAAACAGGAGCACTGCTGTATAACGAGTCCACCGTAAAAGGATTTGTCTCTCAAATCAGGCAGGCCCTTTCCGCTCCTATCGCCGGGTTGACCATCTACAGGTCGACGGGTGAGATCGGGTTTAAAACCAATCGTGATGGGACAATTACTTTGGAGGACGCCAAACTCGATGGTGCGTTGAGCACCAACTACAACGCCGTCAAATCGCTCTTCATCAATCAGACAACCGTGGCTGGTGTTGCCCAACAGGTAAACCGGGCCATTGATGCGATCGATGACGTCGTTTCCGGCTCGCTCACAGGCCGGAAAAATTCATTGACCAAGCAAATCAATAGCCTGGCAGATCAAATCAGCAGGAAAGAAACGGCCATATCAGCGTTTGAAGAACGACTCAAGATCCAGTATGCAAAACTCGACAGCTTACTGAGCCAACTGCAAGGTCAGACTAATTTCCTCAACACCCTGGGAAAACAATGAACACCTTTTCACCCACAGCCGCCGCCACGCACTATCGGCAAACGCAGGTATTGACCGCATCAGGTGTTCAACTCATCGTCCTGCTGTATGATTCTGCCATTCAGGCGATCGAACTCGCAAGTGACGGGATTGCGCGACAGCATCAGCCCGACAAGGCTCGGTTTCTCGGACGAGCCGTTGCAATCGTCAGTGAATTGTCCAGCGTTCTTGACTTCGAACGAGGCGGCGAGATCGCCAAATCGTTATACCGTCTCTACGATTATATGCTTTCGGAGTTTACTCAGGCTAATCTCCGCAATGATGCTCGCCATCTCGATGGCCCGCTCCGGTGCCTGAAAGAAATGCGTGGGGCCTGGTACACGGTGGCTCAGCAGCAAAACCAGCCGATGTCCCTGCCTCTAGGATAGGATGAGTCTAGCGAATACGACAGCCTGGGAGCAGAATTTGCGCACCTTGACGGCGCAGGCCGGTCAGGCTGCAGAGCTTGGACGGTGGGACCAGGTTGAGGAATGTTATCGGCTACGCGAGGAGCATCTCCTTGACCACCCGATCTCTTCAGGGCTCGCTATGGATTTGACTGTATTCGACCATGAGGTTGCAGCCAGAATTGCAAATGCACGGTTAGCCGTTCAATCGCAGCTGATCGAGACAGCGAGAATCCGCCAGAATTTGCAAGGAATACGGTCCTGGCAAGGGCTGAGGGAGATAGAACATCCTCTCATGGACCAACTGGCATGATTCTTCTTCGTCGCGAGGCAAGGAGAACCCTCCATAGCTTTGGCGAAGGAGGGTAGCGGCTTCGGGGAATTTTGTAGGATACCCGCCGCTCCTGGTCTTCGTAGCCGAAGTGGCTACTTCGGCGGAGTAGGCTGCTGCGGGGAGTTTCATCAGCTGACAAAAATAGCCATGGTAATCGAATTCACCCAGATCCACAATGTCGTGCGCCTATCAACGGGCCATCCACCTTCCTCTATACGAACGACAAGAGGCTGAGCAAACTGGACATGTGGGATGGGATCAGATTTCGATTTCCCCGGGTGTGAGCAAGCAGAATACTATGCGTGTTATAGGTGAGGTCCTCAGTGTAATTAATTGATAAGACAAGAAGTGTCTTACATGAAGAAGGACAGGATGTCCCTGTTCGAGCCTGCCATTCATGAAAGTTTTGGTAGTGATCTCGCCGGAAAAGAGGGCCAACCATCGTACGTGTGTGTCACAGGAAGCTCTGAATTTCACCGTCAAGCATTGTGGCATCAGATTGAAGAGGTAGGCCATGCAGTGTATCGATTCACGGAAGACCCGCGCGCCGCTGTCATCGTTCCCCACCCTAGGCGATGACCGTCACACGATGACGATTCCATTGATCATCGCGTCGGATAAACAGGGAGTGCTTCATCTCGAACGTCGGCAGGGCACGTTTACTGAGGCTGAATTCCAAGTGTTGTCAACCGTGGGGACGTCGCTCGCGTTGGCACTTCGGAATGCCGATACCCATCGGTAGATCCAGGAACTGGCCTCGTGGGATAGCGTGACCGGATTGTTGAACCGCCGGGCACTTAAGGGGGTCCTTGCGCGTGAGTTCAAAGCAGGTTCCCGCTACAGCTCATCGGCCTGTTTTCTTCTCGTAGACTTGGATTATTTTAAGGTGGTCAATGACCGTCTGGGTCATCTTGCAGGGGATCAGGTGCTCATGAGCATGGCGGCGTTGATGCGCAGAGCGGTTTACGATATCGATGCAGTCGAGCGATATTGCGGAGAAGAATTTTGGATCGTCCTTCCTCATACCGATCTCAACTGCGCGGTGGTGTTGGCAGAGCGGCTGCGCCGGCAGATTGAGAGCCAGGAGTTCGAAGCGGACCAAGGAATCGTGCGGCTGACCGTCAGCATCGGTATTGCCCACATCCCTAGCCTGGCCATTCGCTCCCTGTCCCACTGGATTGCGGCGGAAGATTCGGCGTTGTATGACGCCAAACCTCTGGGAAGAAACCGCGTGGTAGTCCATGTGCCGGATCAGGCGCTATTGGTCGAATCAGCCGTTTTGACGTTGGTGTGAAGCGTCGTTCGTTTCCGGATTCGGACGCCTTCACGGGTATTCAGCATCCTGCGAGGAATGTCCGATGAGTACAACTATGCTGCCTCCTTCACCCAACACGACCAAAAGCTTGTCGGATGAACGGCGTGAATGGATTCGAATCGACGATCGGGTGCTTCTTGAGTATCGACTACTAACCGACCCGCCGGAGAGGCCCACTTCGGGCTTGACGGTAAGCAACGAGGCGATCGCAGCTGTCATCGCCAAGCCGACGTCCGACTTATTGCTCCGCAGCGGTGAACAGTTGGCGGAATCTCCACTGCTTCCCTGGATTATGAAAGTGGACTGGTTGTTGGAAGTTATCGTGAAAGCGCTTGCGAAGATGCAGCCGGAGGGAATCGCGATCGCACAAGTGGCTGATGTGACCTTGAGCGGGGGCGGCATCGGGTTTCTTTCGCCGCAGAAGTTTGCCGTCGACGATATGTTGAAGCTAAAAATTGTCCTGCCGCCTTTTACGCCGATTCACACGACAGCCCGTGTGATTCGATCCACTTTGGCTAAAGACGGAGTGCAGTACGACATCGCGTCGGAATTTACTGAGCTCAGTCCGGATGATCAGGAACATCTGATCCGGCATATCATCCAGGCACAGGCAGAACGATTGCGCGCTCGCCGCAAGCAAGCCGGCTAACGGGGGAGGCAGCGGTGGCCTCGAAACCCGTGAAGCGTGATGCGTCGTTTGATTCAGGATTCAGGCGTTTCACGCGTGACATTTCACGGGCGACGTGGCGGCTTTTCAGCATTCTGCTGGGGGTGCCAGAAGGACTGTCGCCCCTCTCGCCTCATTTCCCTCACCCTCGCCTGAATTCCGAGCAATTTCTCGACGGCGTTCATAGCAGCCGTTGGGGCATTTTTCTGTCGGTTGATGCTCGTCCGTGCTCCATCCGGTTGTAGGAACACCATCCTAGGTTCTAGTCCTAGTTTCAAGTTGCAAGGAAATACTCTCTGAAAACTTGAAACGCGTGAACGAGTTACGCTTCACGATTCACACTTCACGGGTACAGTGCAAGAACGAACCGTTTCTCGCGGCAATGAACATCTGCGGTGATTCAAGTTTTCCATCAGCAGCACCGATATCCCATTCACTATGAACAACACAGTTTCTGCATCAACCATGTTCCAGCCGAACAGTGCGCCATCAACGGACGGCGAGATCTTGACAGTCATGGATGTGGCCCGTTTTCTCAGGGTGCCCAAGTCCACGGTGTACAAGCTCGCTCGGGTCGGCGAATTGCCGGCGTCGAAGATCGGGAAGCATTGGCGCTTCCTCCGTCGCGACATCCATGAATGGATGCATAGTCGTTCACAGCAGGGCTAACGATCCATTCTCCGCATGAGATGGTCGCCTGTGTGGAAAGACTGATGACGTGTGCCTGCCGCTTACTTGTCGTGAGTGGTCGAGGTGCAGCCGAATGCTCAAGTCGGAAGTGGAGTTGCTGGTTGCTCGCCGCGAGTCTCAAGTTTCAGATTTGGGGCATTTGGGAACCGACTCTGAAATATGAAACATGAAGCTAGAAACTTGAATCGCTGCGCGAATTCCGGGGGCCGCGTCGGCAAACGTTTACCTTGTGTGAAGAAGAAAGCAGTCCCTTGCAGCAGTCTACGCCGCAGAAGTAGCCACTTTGGCTACCAAGGACGGAAGTTACGGCAGCAGCTGTGGAAGCGTCCAAGCCCATGGCGATCAAGCAGAACCTCGTGGACGAGCTGCTGTCATAATTCGGATTCAAGGAGTCGCGATCCCCATCTCGCTGAGAGCGAGATGGGAAGGTCCTTGGTTCAGGCTTCTGTTGTCAGGAAACAACCTCCGAAAACTTGAAACCAGAAACATCAAACTACAAGCGTGAAATATCTGAACGGGATGTAGAACAAATTGGATATCGCAACAATCGTTGGAATTGCCCTAGCGCTTGGGTCGATTATTGGTGGGCAGATCCTTGAAGGCGGCCATCTCGGCTCGATCATGCAGCTCACCGCCTTCATTATCGTGATGGGCGGAACCATTGGAGCGATCTGCGTTCAGAATCCGTTGTCAGTTGTACTGAAAGGGGTCTCCATGTTGCGCCTTGGCATCATGGACCCGAAGCATGACAATAAAGGAACCATCACGACGATCATCGATCTGGCTAATGTCTCCCGTAAGCAAGGGCTGCTCGCGCTCGAGGGCAAGCTCAAAGATATCCACGATCCGTTTTTCAGGAAGGGTGTGCAATTAATCGTGGATGGGACAGATCCGAAGGTGGTGCACGAGATTTTGGAGATCGATGTCGAACAGCATGAGGAAGAAGGGATTACCGCGGCGAAGGTCTGGGAGTCCGCAGGGGGGTATGCGCCCACCGTCGGCATTATTGGTGCGGTACTCGGCCTGATTCACGTCATGGAGAATTTGGCCGATCCTTCCAAGCTCGGCGGCGGTATCGCTGTCGCGTTTGTGGCAACCGTCTACGGTGTCGGCGCGGCCAATCTGTTGTTTCTTCCGCTTGCCGGCAAGCTGAAATTCAAGCTGAAGGAAGAATCGGCCTCGCGCACGATGATCATCGTCGGTCTCGTGGGGTTGGCACAGGGTGAGAATCCACGCCTTTTGCAGGAGAAACTCGAGGGCTATCTACCGGAATCGCAACGAACGAAGGAAGAGAAGAAGTAAGGGGACGGGGTAAAGGGAGAATCGAGATATCCCGACCACCCTATTCAAAATGGCAAAGAAGAAATACGAAGAGCATGAAAATCACGAACGCTGGCTCGTGTCCTACGCGGATTTCATCACGCTGCTCTTTGCCTTTTTTGTCGTGATGTATTCTGTTTCGTCCGTAAATGAGGGCAAGTTCAGAACGGTGAGCGATTCGATTAAAGCCGCACTGAACCCCATCGTCAGCCCCGCAAATACCGCGGTGCCCTTCACAATCGGGCAGAACAAGGCCTTGACCGTGAATCCGACTATCGATAATGTAAAGGAACCGGCAGTGCGACGCCTCCGCCAGATTATGCATTCCCTCAAGAATGACACGCAGTTAGAAATCATTCAGCTGAAGGAACTCACGAACGGAGATATCGTGTTGACGCTGCCGGACACGGTGTTGTTTCGCGTCGGGGAAGCTGTCCTTCTTCCTGAGGCCCGTCAATTCATACAGGCGATCAGTGAAGTGCTGATTGAGCTGGATCGACATGTGCGTATCGAAGGCCATACCGACAATGTACCGATCAGCACGGCCCAATTTCCATCGAACTGGGAGCTGTCCGCCACCCGCGCCGTGACGGTGGTACGAACGTTGTCTGAACAGTATGGCCTGCAGGCCGATCATCTCACTGCGGTGGGTCATGCCGATTCTCGCCCCCTTGCAGATAATTTGACGCCCGAGCATCGTGCGAAGAACCGCCGGGTCGAGGTCGTGGTCCAGGAACCAAAACCGCTTCCACAACCGATCGAAGCGGCGGAGCCGCACACCGCTTTAGAACGGTTTGCCATTCCTCAAGACGCTGTGAATCGAGAGGCCAGCACTCCTCCCAATGGTATTCCCCCAACGCTGCAGCCCCCATTGCCCCTGATAGAGCCGGCCCTCGGCTCTGGTCAACGAGCGAAGTAACGTCCACCAGCCCTCAAGAATCGCAAGGAACATCCCGATAACGAATCTATCGACGCACAACTAGCCACGCATCCGGAGGCGTCATGGAAACTGACCCCAAGCTTTCTTAGCCATCCGGCGATCTAACGGCCTTCGAACCGTCGGATTTCAATATGCTGCACACTTTTTGGAGCTGTTGAGGTAGCTGCTGTTCAATTGCGCTGTGAGTTGTGTCGAGGATGTGAGCCCGTTCATTAATCTGCACAAGAAAGGATGACGTCATGCAAATCAAAGAACGTACCGTGTCGCATGGAATAATTTTGGATGTGGTGGGAGACTTGACCTATGCCAATCGGGCCGTTTTTAAGGCGGCAGTCGAGAAGGCGAAACAGGCTGGTTGCCGGCACCTCATTGTGAATTTGGAGCAGGTGCGATTTGTGGACAGCGCAGGCCTCGGGCTGCTCGTGCTCGTGTCGCAGAATTTCAGACTGCAACAGGCCCAGATCAGTATGCTGAAACCTCAAAGCTACGTGCGGGAGATCATGAGCCTGGCGAATATTCCAAAGATGATTCCCATCTATGAAAACGAGGAGGACGCGCTTGTTGCGCGTGCCGCGTAGGCTTGGTTTGTGAGCCACGGAACGTATGAACTCACATGCAACGCCACGCATTGGGCAGGTTTCCGGCTCGCCCGCAGGACCTGAGACAGCCATCGCGACGATCCTTCTTATTGAGGATGAACCGGTCGCACGGACCAGCATGGCTGCGCGGCTGATGCGTCTGGGGTATCGAATCCTTCAGGCTGAGAACGGACGAGTGGGTCTTGATCTGGCCAGGCGCACACGCCCGGATCTTCTCATCGTCGATTGGATGATGCCGGTGATGGATGGACTGACGTTCTGTGAAGCGGTGCGCCGTGATCCCCTGTTGAAATCCAGCCAGATTCTTCTGATGACCGCCCATGATACACCGGCGCAGATTGCCGAAGGGTTGGTACGAGGCGCTGACGACTTTCTGAGTAAATCGGCCAGTAAACAGGAAATTATCGCCCGTGTGCTGGCCGGTCTGCGGACCAGCAGGTTGGTGCGGAAACTAGAAACGACCGGCGATGAACTGAAATCGTCGATGGTTCTACTTGAGAAGAAACAGGCAGAAACGGAGGCCGATCTCCAAACGGCGGCCGCATTCGTTCGGTCGTTGCTTCCCTCGCAAGGAAGTCCGATTCACGGTGTCACGCTGGCGTGGGAGTACCAGCCGTCTTTGACGTTGGGCGGCGATCTCTTTGATGTGATGGTGATCGATGCGGATCATCTCGGCCTCTATATTCTGGATGCGTCAGGGCATGGGGTTGCCGCCGCCCTGCGCTCGGCTTCACTGATGACGTTTCTGCGAGTGGAAAACATCCTACAAATGCTCGGGTCCTACGATCCGGAGAAAGTGTTGTTCGAGGCCAATCGGCGGTTTCCCTTGAGTGCCGATGGGGACTATTTCACCCTGTGGGTGGGAGAACTTCACTTGCCGACCCTGAGCCTGTCCTATGCCTCCGCCGGCCATTCCGGCACATTACTCAGCTCGGCGCAGGGTCCTTCCCGATGGCTGACGCACGCATCGTTTCCCCTTGGTTTTGATCCATCTGCACAGTTTACACGCGATCATGTTTCACTGAAGCCTGCAGATCGCTTGTTCTTGTTGAGCGACGGGATTTATGAGGCACCCTCTCCAAGTAGCGAGCTCTGGGGACGCGGGCGTTTCCAAGAGGTGATCGACGCAGGGAAGCAGACGTCTCTTTCAGCGACAATCGCGTCTTGCTTTTCAGTTGCCCGAGGCTGGCAACAGGCGCAACACTTTCCGGACGATGCGGCGGTAGTGGGGATTGAACTGACTGAGTGCCAGGAAGGGGGATTCAATGGATAAAACGGCGGTGTTGGACCTATCCGAGGCGTTGAACCGAGCGGATGGAGATCGGGATTTGTTCCTCACCTTGGCTGGGCTTTTCCTGCAAGAGAGTTCGAAGGAGATTGCGTCGGCTCGCGCCGCATTGGAGCAGCAGGATCATGCTGGGTTGGCGGCTGCAGCACATAAGCTCAAGGGATCTGTGATGGAGATGTGCGCGCCGCGCCTCTTCGAGAGCACGAAACGATTGGAAGAGTTGGGCCGGCAAGGGGAATTGACGAAGGCCTGGCCGGTCTGTGCGGATGTCGAGACGCGCTTGGTCGAGGTGCATGCCGTACTTCGGGAATTGATCGCCGGAGGATTCCCATCATGATCGCCACGGCTGGCTCGCAGACACCGGCCTGTTGGTTGCTCGTCGTTGCCGGCAATGTCGATACCCAGGCCGTGCTACTGGAGCATGCGAAGGCGAAGGGACATTCGGTGATTTCTGCTTCAACCCCCGCACTCGGGTTATCGACCTTTGACATGATGCAGCCGGATATCGTAATTACGGATCTCTTTTTTCCAGAGCAGGAAGGGCGGGTTGGTGAAGCAGATTTGCGAGCGCAGCCCGACTTGCCCCGTCGTGGTCCTGACCGACGCAGGCCAAGTCGAATCGACGTTGAAACGCATGCGCGCCGGCGTTCTGGATTATCTGCAGCAGCCGATCGATGCAGAGGCATTCGCAGAGGTCCTGCAGCGGGCGATTCATGGGCTGCCCGCTTCCGTGGATGATGCGTCGGGCGGCGAGCCTGCTTGGCGGCTGCTGCACATTTATGGAGATGGGTACGACTCGTGGTTACTAGAGTACAAGGCGGATGGAAGAATTGGGCCGGCAGGGGGAAGTTAGTGAAGCGGTGCCGATCTGTGCGAGTGTTGAATGATGCTTGGCCGAGGTGCATGCCGCGCTTCGGGATTTAACCGTCGGAGGATTTCCATCATGATGGCTACTACATGTGCGCATACACAGGCGCGTACCTTACTCGTTGTTGCCGATAATGACGATACCCAGACCGTGATACTGGAGCATGCAAAGGCGATGGGGCATTCGGTGATATCTGCTTCGACCCCCGCGCTTGGTTTATCGACCTTCGACATGACGCAGCCCGATATCGTGATTACAGACCTCTTTCTGCCTGAACAGGAGGGGATCATGCTGGTGAAGCAGATTCACGAACGTCGCCCGACCTGCCCTGTCGTGCTCTTGACCGACGCAGGCCATAGCGAATCGACGATGGCGGGGTTGCGCGCAGGCGCCCTCGATTATGTGCAGCAGCCGATTCATGAGGAGGCATTTTCACAGGTTCTGCATCGGGCGATCCATAGGTTACCTGCTTCCGTGGATGATGCGCCGGGTGTCGAACGGTTGGAGTATGTGCTAGTCATGGGCACCGATCCGAGTTTCGTCGAGAGCACGGTGACCTGGCTCATTCAAGGAACGGCCATGGGGCTGATGGAGGCAAGACAGCTCCATCTTCGGGCCGCGTTGCAAGAACTCATCATGAATGCGATCGAGCATGGCTGCCTCGAACTCCGATATCATGACAAGATCGACGCGATGGCAAAAGACCAGTATGATGAGCTGATCCGCCGACGCCGACAAGATACCCGCTTCCGAGACCGCCGGGTTACCATCCGTGCCATCTATGACAAGCGACAACAGGTCTTTACGTACCAGATTGCCGATGAAGGGAAGGGGTTCAACTGGAAGTCGCGAATGAAATCAGGTATTGACGTGTGCCCTCCTGGGGATGCCAGTGGGCGAGGCATGTTTCTGGCCCATTCGTTCTTTCCCGATATCACTTACAACGATAGGGGAAACGAGGTCACGTTCACGGTTTCCCTAGCATAATACTGAACCAGTCCGCCGAATACGAACAGTGTTATGTGGTTTGTGTGGTGTATTGGTTGAACAACACTAACCAGATGAACCGAATCAACCAGGTAAACACAACACACCAGACGGAGGCTCCATGGACAGCATAAATCCTGCCCGCTCTAAACTGCGAATTCCCAATGACGCGATGTATCGCTTGCTGCGCGAAGGTTGCATCACCGAATTCAACGCAAAAAAGGCGTCTGGAGAGAAAGTCGACTTGCGGGGGTGCGATCTACGGGGTCTCGACCTGCGAGGGCTGGATGCCGATGGGTTGGATCTCAGCGACAGTTATTTTCGCCAGTCGGATCTGCGCAGCGTCGATTTTCGCAACGCGCGGCTTGAAGGCGCCAGCATTAATGCCGCCAAAATTTCAGGCGCTTACTTCCCCGCTGACCTGACGGCCAGTGAAATCGAACTGTCCCTTCTTCATGGCAGCCGTATGCGCTACGGCTCGAAACCATAACCGATCGACCTGATCTTCCGTGGCACGATCTCGTCACCATGCTGTGATTCCCTTCCACGACTCTTGCAAGCCCAATATCAGCCACTTATAATGCGCTAGGAGCCTGGAGACACGGCCTTCGTGACGAGGCGCCGGCAGATGCACCACCGCAGGCCACGAGAAACCGGAGGCGTATTCACTGGAGTATGTTAAGGATTTATCGGGGCCAAGAACGAAGCAGATGGCTGTGCATCGTTCGCCGTAGTAGAACGGTCAATGTCCGGTAGGCTTCTAACATTGTTCAATCTATTCTTTAACTGTTTGGAGGAACCTCAGAGCCCATGAGTGAACGAACATTAGCCATCATCAAGCCGGATGCAGTGAAGAAGAACGTGATCGGCGATATTATTGCCCGTTATGACAAAGCGGGCCTCACGCCGGTGGCCATACGCATGATGCAGTTATCCAAATCAATCGCGGAGGGGTTCTATGCTGTGCATAAGGCTCGCCCGTTTTTCGATAGCCTCTGCACGTTCATGTCGTCAGGTCCGGTTGTCGTGATGGTGTTGCAGGGTGACAACGCGATCAAGAAGAACCGAGAGTTGATGGGGGCGACTGATCCAGACAAGGCGGAGGCGGGCACGATTCGCAAGGCCCATGGGGCGAATATCGAGTTTAACGCCGTGCATGGATCCGATTCGCCGGAGACCGCCAAATTCGAGGTTGGGTATTTTTTCCCTGAGATGGATCTCATTGGATCTTGACAGTAACCGTAACCAGGCCTTCTCCAAAGAGGAATACGCATGATCCCGAAAGACCTCCGTTACCACAAAGAGCATGAATGGGTGCGCGTGAGCGGCACACAGGCGACCGTCGGCATCAGCTATTTTGCCCAGGATGCGTTGGGCGACATCGTCTTCATCGACATGCCGAAGCCCGGCGCCGTCGTCAAGGCCGGGCAGCAGATCGGTGAAGTGGAATCGACCAAGACGACCTCCACGATTTACACGCCCGTGAGCGGCGCCATTGTCAAGGTCAATGCTGAATTGAAGGACCATCCGGAAGTGGTGAACTCCGATCCCTATGGCAAAGGCTGGATGGTGGTGATCGACTTGTCGAGCGCGAGCGAGGTGGACAAGCTGATGACCGCTGCACAGTACGAAACCTTTCTTGCCGGCCAGAAACATTGAACCATTGCTTGATCGGGTCATTGGTAGTGCTCGCAATGAATCAGTCCGCAATGAGCCGATGACTCAATGACTTCTCCGAAACACATCTCCATTCTCGGCGCTGGACCTGGTGGCTATGTTGCCGCGATCAGGGCGGCCCAGCTTGGCGCCCGCGTGACCGTCATTGAGTCCCATGCACTCGGCGGCGTCTGCTTGAATTGGGGCTGTATTCCCAGTAAGGCCCTCCTATCGGTCGTCGAACTCGGCGATAAGGTGAAAAAATCAGAGGACCTTGGGCTACTCATCCCCGGACCGGTCACATACGATCTTGCTCGGATGGTTGCCAGAAAGAATACGGTAGTGGCGACTCTCGTGAAGGGTATTGCCACGCTGTTCAAGGCGTGGAATATTGAACATGTGCAGGGCGCTGGATCGTTACGGGATCGGCAGACGGTTACGGTATCTGCGCCCGATGGCGCGATGCGGGACATTCAGGCTGATGCCATCGTGATTGCCACGGGGTCGTCCTGGCCGAACCTGCCGCAGTTTCCAATCGACGGGCGGCAGTTGCTCACCAGCCGGCACCTTCTGGACCTTGATCGCATTCCTGCCAGCTTGCTGATCGTCGGGGCGGGAGTCGAAGGATGCGAGTTCGCAGCACTATATAGCGGCCTAGGGACAGAGGTCACGATTATTGAATTGATGGCGCACGTGCTTCCTCTGGAAGATAGCGACATCTCATCGACGATGGAGCGGGAGCTGAAGAAACGCGGGGTGACGGTCCTCACCGGGACCACCGTCGAGAGACTGGAGCGGTCAATGACAGCTATCATCGCTCATCTCCAAGATGGCACGCAGGTCGCGACTGAGAAGCTGCTGGTGTCCGTGGGGCGAGGATTGAATAGCAGAGGCATCGGACTGGAGCTGGTGGGGGTGCAGACAGGACGGCGAGGGGAGATTCTCGTCAACGATCAGATGGAAACCACTGTGCCGGGGATCTATGCGATCGGCGATGTCGTCGGCAAGGCGATGTTAGCGCACGTAGCTTCGGCGCAGGGCAAAGTCGCGGTCGGGAATATCATGGGGCATCAGGCGACTGTCCAGTACGACGTTATCCCAGCTGGAATTTTTACACTACCGGAGATCGGGCGCGTGGGTATGACGGAGCAGCAAGCCCGCGAACGAGTTCAGGCTGCCGGGCAGAGTCCCGATATGGCACTCAAGGTGGGACGTTTTCGGTATGCCGGATTGGGGAAGGCACAAGCGACAGGGGATACGACGGGGTTGTTTAAGGTCATTGACGAGTCACCAAGCGGGAAAATTTTGGGCGTGCATATCGTTGGAGCCCACGCAGCTGACCTGGTGCATGAAGCGGCCATGGCGATGCAAGTCGGCGCGACGGTGACGCAGATGGCGGAGATGATCCATGCCCATCCGACGCTGGCCGAAGGCCTGATGGAAGCAGCCGAAGATGCCGGAGGGAAGGCGATTCACCAGGCGAGAAGAAAAGATGTCGTACGTCCTCAAGTCCAAGGACTTTCGACTTGACGAGTATGCTCTACTCTCTATTCATTAAGCTCGGGATGTTTGCAGCGACTATGGGAGTCGTCTTCTGGATTGGGTGGGCTTTGCCGATCTCATTTGACCATGAGCACGACCTAGTGGCCGAATCACCGGAGGGATCACAGGCTGAAATTTCTTCGGGCGGTGGGCGCGGTATGACGGGAAGTCCATCTCCTGTCAATTTGGGCGATCAGCCATCGATCGTTCCCGCACCGAAACGGCCTCATCTACGCCTCCTCGATCTCAATAGAGCGACGGATCAGGATTTTGACGCATTGCCTGGGGTCGGCCCCAAATTAGCTGAACGGATCATGGAATATCGGCGGTCGGTGGGAGCCTTTCACTCTCTTGATGAATTGCGAGAGGTGAAAGGGATTGGGAAAAAGAAGTTTGAGCGGATCCGTCCATTGGTCACAGTCACGACGGATGCTGGACTTTCAGATAGACGGAAGAAGGCCACATGAGCGAACTTTCCCGTCAACTTGACTTGATTCTCCGCGGAGTCGAGGAGGTTATTCAGCGGGCCGAACTTGAATCGAAGTTGACACGTTCATTGAAAGAGAACCGGCCATTGCGTGTGAAAGCCGGTTTCGATCCGACCGCGCCGGACCTGCATCTGGGCCATACGGTCTTGATCCACAAACTCAAACACTTTCAGGAGCTCGGACATCGCGTCATTTTCTTGATCGGCGATTTCACCGGCATGATCGGCGATCCGACCGGCCAATCGGAGACGCGCGTCGCGCTTTCAAAACAAACCGTAGTAGAGAATGCTAAGACCTACGAGCGGCAGATCTTCAAAATTCTTGATCCTGCGAAGACCCTGGTGGAGTTTAACAGTCGGTGGATGAGCACGATGACCGCGGAAGCGTTGATCCATCTGAGTGCGCAATATAGTGTCGCTCGCATGTTGGAGCGGGATGATTTTCGAAAGCGTTACGCGGAGCAGAAGCCCATCAGCATCCACGAGTTCATGTATCCCCTTGTGCAGGGCTACGATTCCGTCGCGCTCAAGTCCGATGTAGAATTGGGCGGCACCGATCAAAAATTCAACCTTCTTGTCGGACGTGATCTCCAGCGAGGCCATGGACAGGAACCGCAGGTCGTCATCACGATGCCGCTACTCGAAGGCACCGACGGCGTGAAAAAAATGAGCAAGAGCGTCGGCAACTACATCGCGCTGGAAGATACACCGAACGACATGTTCGGGAAGCTCATGTCGATCAGCGACGCGTTGATGCTTCGGTACTACGAACTTCTGACCACTGAAGATCTGACCAAGGTGAAGGCAGCCCATCCCATGGAGGCCAAACAGTCGCTCGCGGCAATGATCGTTGCCAGGTATCACGGGGCGGAAACCGCCCAACAGGCGCGGGCAGCGTTTCAGCAGAAATTTCAGGAGCGGGAATTTCCGAGCGAGCCGGATGTGCAATTGACCTTAACCCTGGCCGATCTGCGCGAGGGGCAGGCGATAAGTCTGGTTGACCTGGTCACCAAGACGGGCCTTGTGCCGAGTAAGAGCGAGGCCCGGCGGTTGATTATTCAGGGTGGTCTAGAGGTCGATGAACAGAAGCAGAGCGATGCGAAGGCTGTGATATCACTTGTGGCAGGACGAGCCTATCGCCTGAAGGTTGGCCGGAGAAAGTTTGCGGTGGTGGAATTGCGGCCTTGAGGGATCATGGTCAGTTGTCATTCGTCAATGGTGAGGTGTGCGTATGAGAGCTGCCGCTATTTTTATCCGATTGCCCAATGACCATTGACGATTGACTTGGCTCCTGAGCCAGCGTAGGATCCGATTTGTCAAGCGGGCGTAGCTCAGTGGTAGAGTCCTGCTTCCCAAGCTGATATAGGGGGATTGCTCAAGTCGTTGATGACCT
>DATHTZ010000406.1:0-3987 GCA_035462675.1 Nitrospiraceae bacterium
ACCCGGGCCTACCACCATACCGTCCCCCCACCCTCCATCCTGACCTCTGCCGCGATTCGAATATAAGATCAGCCACAGTAAGAAGGCCGTCACCCCGGCGGCGGCAAGCCCCAACCACACACTCGCAAACTGCGCGACGAGAAATGCAAGCAGGCTCCCGAGCAGTGCACGGGTGCGCTGAAGTCCGTGGCTCAACACAATACCAGCTAAGGTCCCGACAACGATCCCAATGATCACATACTCAAACGCGGTCGGCTCCTGACCGGAACGAGCGTGACCTGGCAGCACCTCTTCAGCCTTGTAGGTACCTTCAATGGTATCGAGAATGGCATGGACCCCGGCGGCAATGCCACCCGGCAGATCTCCGCTTCGAAACCGTGGCACAATCTCCTGGCGAATGATGTGGGCGGAACGGAGGTCCGTCAAGGTGCCTTCCAGGCCATAGCCCACTTCGATGCGAACTTTCCGCTCGCGCAGAGCAAGGAGCAACAACGCGCCGTTCTCCGTTCCCTTCTGGCCGAGCTTCCAGGTAGTCGCGACGCGATGAGAGAACGATTCGAGCGGTTCGCCCTCGAGCGACGGCAGAATAAGAACGGCAACTTGATTGCTGGTTTTCGACTCGTGGGCTTCGAGGTCACGGACGAGCGAGGCGGCGACAGTCGCCGGCAGCACCTGTGCCAGGTCCACGATGCGCCCTGTGAGCTGCGGCACATCGAGTGCAAAGGAAAGAGAGGTGAAGACTGAGGCTAAGGGTAAGACCCAGGCGAGGACGAAGCTGACCGTTTGCTTTCGAGCTCTATCCCTCACCCTAAACCTCGACCTAGCGGCCTGCAGAAAAACCGTTTTGAGCTCTGTTGGCCCTCAAAAATCGATTCCCCGCAATGAAGCTCCCCGCAGCAAGCTGCGGGGTATCACAGAACTAAAACATTCGGAGCTGTCGGAGATCTTCCCCAGGCTGCCCTTGCCGCTGCACATACCGTTCGACGATCTGCCAGACGGCCCGGCCCCCTACCGTGGCCACATCGTACCCGTCGGTCCAAAACTCTCCACCACACAGGACCCGCTTCACCCCAGGCTGTTGGCGAAACATCTCTCGCGCCGTGAGGCTCTAGAAGATCAGCACCATCCGGGAGCCACTTTCGGATGCGCACTGCAGCGCAGATGAATATGATTCTTGTCCGTCCTAATCGCGTCCATCTCGATCGGAAACCGTTCTGCAATCTCGGCCGCCGTCTCCTGAATCATCGTCGTCACCACCTCGTTCAGCAGCGCCGTCAGGTCTTTCACGGGAACCACAATGGGGTCGTAGATGTGCCATGCACAGGGCGCTCCCACACCGCGTCGTCAGGCGAAAGTCCAACGAACCGGCGGTACAGAAGATTGTAGTCCAGCTGCTCCATCAGTTGCCGTTCACTTCGTACGCCGTAACACACTTGCAACAGCGCCCGCAGCAACTGTTCGGGCGGGATCGACGGGCGCCCTGTCGTGGAATACAGTGTGAGGAAATCGCGGTCTAGCTCGCCGAACACCTCACGGACCAGCTCGCATATTGTACGGAGCGGATGCCGCGCCGCTACCCGTTGCTCCGATGAAATATACGAAAATAACCGTCCCTGACCGTCAAATGTTCCGCGCATGATTGCCCCTCCGTTCTTCCGACAAACAGAGAATCATATTCCGCCCCGCTTTGCGAGGGGGGGGTCAACAGACTGCTAGAGTAAGCCACTGACTCGGTTTCAATCTCTTGCTGATCGGGACTCATCTGGGACGGTCTGGCGCACTTGACGTCTCCCCGGAAAACGACGGCAGGTTGAAACTGGAGTAGGACGGCGGCTTCGGCGGTCCCTTGCGAAAGGAGTGGACCTCTGAAGCGGTCGACATTCTCGGAGGAACAGATCGTGTACGCGATCCGCCAGGCCGAAGCCGGCACCCCGGTCGGCAATCTCTACCGACAGCTCGGGGTGAGTGACGCGACCTTCTACGCCTGGAAAAAGAAGTATGCCCCCCTGGGCGTGAGCGAGTTGCGCCGACTTCGGCAGTTGGAGGAAGAAAACAGCCGGTTGAAACGGCTCGTCGCCGACCTCTCACTCGACAAGCACATGCTGGCGGAGGCCCTGCGAAAAAAAGTCTAAGGCCCGCACGCCGCCGAGAACTGGCTGGTTGGTTACAAGACACCTTCCAGATCAGTTGCATGCAGGCCTGTCGCTTAGCACAGTTTGGTCGGGCCTCCTGGTATCGACACAGCCGCGCCAAGGATCAATCGGCGTTGCGGATGCGGATTCGGGATCGGGCCCATGCCCGGCCTCGGTTTGGGTATGTGCGGATCTGGGTGCTGTGACGACGGGAGGGCTGGCCTGTGACCCGCAAACGGGTCCGCCGGCTCTATCGACTCGAGGGCTTGCAGCTCCGTATGCGGGTCCGGCGCCGAAAACATAGTGCCCTGCACCGAGGCCCGGCGCCCACGCCGATAGGACCGACTGAGCGGTGGAGCATGGATTTCATGCATGATACCCTGACCGACGGGCGGCCGTTTCGGATTCTGACGGTCGTCGATAACTGGAGTCGGCATAGTCCGTTACTAGAGGTGGGATTTCGGATGTCAGGGGAAACGGTGGGCCAGGCCTTAGATCGAGTATTGAACGGTATTTCAGGCCCACGGTCCATCACGGTGGATCATGGGACGGAATTTCAATCGCGGGCCCTTGAAGATTGGGCCTATCGATGGAGCGTGCAGCTCGATTTCATTGGACCGGGGAAACCCGTGGGAAATGCCTTCATTGAATCATTTAACGGACGACTGCGAGATCAGTGTTTGAACGTGCACCAGTTCACCTCGCTCGCCGAGGCCCAGGCCATCATCGAAGCGTGGCGGAGGGATGACAATCACCGCCGCCCACATAGCTCACTCGGGCACCTGACCCCGAACGAGTTTCTCAAACAACGTCAGGGGCAACAGATTGCCGAAGAAGCCGTCTGCTCTTAACGACTGTCTCGTTCCGGGACCAACGTCAGAAGCCAGAAGTTCTCCAATAGAAGTGTCTCCTTGACGGGGAAGCTTACGCACTCACTTGCTATGAAGTTGATGTGGTGGTAATTACATCAACCATCGTCCTCCCTAATCTTAAATCATACTTTTACATAACGTGTGAAAGTGATGAACTACAGGCGAGAGATAGACGGACTTCGGGCCTTTGCCGTCATACCCGTAATTCTTTTTCACGCTGGCTTTCAAACTTTCAGTGGCGGCTTTGTTGGCGTAGATGTCTTCTTCGTCATCAGTGGCTACCTCATTACATCAATCATTCTTGAGGAGAAGCAGGCAGGCACATTTACACTTGTGGGATTCTATGAGCGCAGAGTAAGGCGCATACTGCCAGCGTTGTTTGTAGTGATGTTTGCTTGCTTGCCGTTTGCTTGGCTGTGGTTGCCGGCACTAGAAATGCGGAGCTTTTCACAAAGTTTAGTTGCTGTTTCTGGCTTTGCTTCGAATGTATTATTTTATTTGAAGAGTGATTACTTTGAAACTGCCGCTGCACTAAAGCCGCTTTTGCACACGTGGAGCTTGGCTGTTGAAGAGCAATACTACTTGCTGTTTCCAATCTTCTTGTTGCTAATTTGGAGATTGGGCAAGCATTGGATTGTTGCTATGCTTGCCGTTGTAGCAATCATTAGTTTGGCATTAGCGCAATGGGGTTCACTTAACCATCAAGCGTTCACATTCTTTCTGTTGCCAACACGTGGCTGGGAACTATTGGTTGGAGCATTCATAGCATTTTTTCTGACCACAAAAGATGATGATAAAGCTACTTCAAAAAGAATCAGTCAGTCATTCAGCATTGTAGGATTAGCACTAATCACATGCGCAGTATTTGTTTTTGACAAACACACTCCTTTCCCAAGCATATATGCGCTCATGCCAACTATCGGTGCCGCTCTTATTATTTTGTTTGCTACAGAACAAACACTTGTTGGTAGGTTGCTGGGAAG
>DATHTZ010000407.1:0-12696 GCA_035462675.1 Nitrospiraceae bacterium
CTTAAACGGGTGCGAGAACAGTTGGGGCTCACGCAACAGCAATTAGCAGATGCGTTACGGACGACGCGTGTGTCAGTGGCACGATATGAAGCGGGGATGCGGCGCATTCCTGGAATGGTAAAAGTGGCGATTGATCACCTCGGCCGATCGCAGGAAATTCCCATGGCAGGGATGGTGGCGGCCGGTTCACCGATTGAGCCGGTCCCTCAGTCTGAATTGATCGATGTCCCGTCCAGCATGTTACGTGGTGGCAACACGTTTGCACTCCGCGTCAAAGGGGAGTCGATGAAAGACGATGGCATTCTTCCCGGCGATCTTGTGGTGGTACGGAAACAGGAGACGGCCAGGAACGGGCAGTGCATCGTTGCGCTGGTCAATCATGAGGCGACGATCAAGACCTACTTCAAGAAGGACTCACACATTGAACTGCATCCGGCAAACGCGACGATGCAGCCGATTATCGTGAGATCTTCAGATACATTTCATATTGAAGGCATTCTCGTCGGCGTGATTCGGCATTGTACGGTCTAAGGGTCTGCGGAAAAAAACTTTGCACGGTAGAAATTCAATGGTCCATCTATCTAGCCCGCATTATTCATGACAGTTCGTCGCGAAATCGCTGAGCCGCGTCGCGAGACCGGCGCGCGGAGCCGTGAGGACCTGATGCGTACTCGTGCAGTACGGTGAGGGTCCGAGGGGCGAGCCCGCCGGCTGAAGGCCCGTCGTAGCAGCGGATCGACGATTGCAGCAGAAGTGTTCATGAATAATGTGGGCTAGGGCAACAGGATAACACCGCTATCGGACTTTTTCAGCATCCTACTAATGAAAGCAGGGAGGACATGATGTTCATAACAGGGAGATCGCTTCGGACAGATCGGCTCGTTGACTTGGAGCGAACAGTGAATTTCTTGAACGGACAGTTGCGCAAGGTGCAATGGGAGTTGTACCGGGCGAAGGCGATACCGCTTCCAATTCGGTTGTGGCGGAATCTGGTGAGTCTCAAAGGCGGGCCGAAATTCATGTCGGCCGTCTGCAATCGGCGTGTTCGTCCGAATACAAAGATGGTGTCGTATGCTGAGCCAAGAGCGTAGGACGGAGATGCCTCCCGTCGGCGCCTGTTCTGACTGTGGAACAGTAGTCCACCGCCGTATCGTCTGCGTCGATGGGCTAACCCATTCAACCGTCGAATTGTGCGAGTGTTGTTGGAGTGCCTCTCAGCAGCGGCAGGTCTTCGCAGGTGGGTGCTGCGGATAGAGAATGGATGAGACGCCTGATAATGAAACGCAGGAGGTGGAGCGACAAGACTGAGCGGTCATTCAATTCGGCCTATTTCATCCGAAGCCAGTAACTGCTGGAGTATGTGGTTTGGTTTCAATTCCTTGAGAATCGTGAGAATGATCGGCCATAACTTTTGAAGCTGTTCTTCAGACGGGACATAGTAATCTCGTACAAGAAAAGATTGCGGGTCATGGCAGCGTTCGGGAAGGTAGCAGGCCAGCAGACAGGAAGGAATGAGCCGACAGCGGAGCACTCAGATCCCAGAGAGTCAGTAGGGGAGGAGGAACCCGTTGAGGGTCAATCGACCCACGTTTCGGTTCCAACTGTGCCAGGAACCGTGACAGGTGGAATTCAGTGATGAGCAGCCGAGTGATACACTGCTGGAATTATTGGTGGCGGTGTCCCGGATTGAACGGGAGACCCGCGGCTTATGAGTCCGCTGCTCTACCAACTGAGCTACACCGCCAGGGCCGCAAAATTAACGACTTACAGTGGCAGAGTCAAGTGTGGGAAGGGCATTGTGCCTTAAATTGTGCCCGACAGCCATCTTGCGCGCGGCGTCTTGCAGATCGCCAGGGGAGACAATGTTATAGCGATCGAATACCGCGCGCGTTCTGTGACCCGTGATTCGCATGCTCACGACTTATGGGACGCCAGAACGGATCAGGTTTCTCGCGGCGGTCCTGCGGAGATCATACCGCAGCATCCCAGACAGTCCGGCCATCCTACACGCGCTAGTCCAACTCTTCCGGAAATCGCGGATTCGTTCACCTTGGAAGCGGCCGGCCGCGAGGTGTGGGAAGAGAAAGGGAATGACCCGTCCCAGTTTTCTCGATAGGGTCCGGACCCGCTCGATCTGCTCTTCCAGCATCATCCTGATTTCGGAGGAGAGGTAGACGACGCGGCCTTCTCCGATTTTGCTCCCGCCTGGATTGATCCGTAGCGTGCCGGCGCCGAGATCCACCTGACTCAAGGTCAAGGCCAGCACTTCTGACTGCATGCGCCATCCGTAGGAGTGTGCGATGGTGACGGCGCACTGGAGGTCTGGCCGCAGATGTCGGCGCACCGCCTCGAAATCGGTCCGCTCAAAGAAGCCCGCCCGTGGTGGGGCCTCGGTCAGCTTGTGGATTCTCAGCAGTTTGGCCGCCTTGTCGCGTTCATCCCCCAGCCGTAGCATGCGAATGAGCGTGGCCAGTTCTCGTTTAATCGGCGCATTGGCCACGCCAGCCTTCACGCGGTGCTGGACGTACTCCTCCGCCATGGCCCCCTTGATAGTCACGGCTCGCCTTCTGGCGAAAAACGGTTGGAGCGCTTTGAATCGGGTATCCGCTTCTTTCAGGCCACGCGTGCCTGTTGTCTCATAATGCAGGCGCAGGTCGTGGGCCAATTCGTCATAGGTGATGCCGTCCACTCGGGGCAAGATCGGCTAGCCTGTTGCGGCTCGGCCGTCTCGTTCTTTCAAAAGGTGTTTCGCGAGTCCGTCTTTCTTCATGCCTGTGCTTTCGCGGATTGGCCGGCCGTGAACGTAATACTTGATCCAGAACACCTCGCCCCGTTTGTAGATCATGCCCATGGAATCCTCCTTTCATAGTTAAGATAAGACTTAGTACGTAGAGCCGATATCTTCCCATCAGGTCCTCCATTAGACTATGCATTCCTTCCCGCACTCCTTGTCCTTCTCTTCGTAAGGGATTCCGCCATGCTTGATATTTGTAAAGAGACCACCGATTTCGTCCACGCATGCGAAGCGATTCATGCCTTGTTGGCAATTGGGCCGCTCACACCTGACGATCGGAGCCTCATCGAGTACAGCGGTAATGACTTGCTGATCAAGCTGAGGCCACACTAGCGTCGTCATTTTGTCGTTCCGTGCGTGCGAGTTTGTCGATCCTGCCCATTGTGTAATTCCTTCTATTTGGTGGCGGTAAGTTCCTGCGTCAACGCCGGAAACATTTGGGGCTCTATCACGAGACGGCACAACCGATCGGCTTGCGCTTGGAGCGCGCGATCAACCGCCTTCGTATTCAATCACGCATAAATGGCGGTATGGGCTAGGCTCTTGTGGTTCAGCACACTCTGAATGGTCGGGAGATTTTCTACTTTGATCGCCAAATAGCTCGCACAGGTGCGGCGCAGATCCTGAATCGTCACGTCCTCTATGTTCCACTGCCGGCGGATCTTGTACCAAACCTTCTGCACGCTGCCAAGGGACCAGGGCTTCCCGCTGTCACCAGGGAAAACCCATTCCGGGTTACGCGGAAGCGTCGCCAGAGCCTCTACCGCTTGCACTGGCAGTGGATGAACTGCGGTGAACATTTTTTTGTTCGACGTTTTTCTACACACGCGTGGACCATTCCACATCGGTCCAGTGCAGGCGCCGGCTTTCAGACAGCCGGCCCCCCGTCAACAGCAACGGCAAGAAATAGGCACGAGGCTTCGGGGGCAAGTGCAGGACCTCCTCCATGAACCGCTGCATTTCTTCGAGAGAGAGAAAGTGCTCGCATGCCGTGGACGGGTACAGCGGCATCTTGACGGCGGGATTGAGGCCCTCATAGACCTCTAACTGATAGAGGGCCACATTGTAGACACGCCGCAGAAATGTCAGCGCCTTGTTCGCATGAATGGGTGTCCGAGACAAACCCATGAACCACAGGCGAATTTCTTTCCGTGAGATGTCCCCGAGAGGGCGATCGGCCCACTGACGAAAGAGCGCTCGGTCCATGAGTGCCCGCAGCTCCGGGTCACTCAAGTCAGTGAACACCGGCACGCGTGGAGGTTTGGGAGCATTCCGCCTGGGTGCCACACCGGGCACCCAGGCGCGGTAGTAATAGGCGCGCCGGAGTTCTCGTTGACGGAGAAAGCTCGCAATCTCTTCAATCGGGAGGCCCCGCTTGGCCAGTCGCATCCCGCAGGTATGGCGCAGATCCGTCCACGCGACACGCGGCAGTCCGAGACGCCGAATGGTCCGGGTCCAGCGCGAGTCGTAGAAGTTGTGGGCATTAGCGGGGCGGGTGAGGTTGTTGGGATCGGGAAAGACCCACAGCGAGGTTGGATACTCCTGGCGCAACAGGCGCAGAATTGTTACAGCCTCGGGCGGGAGCGACAATTCCACCATTGTTCCCGTCGTTCCCTGCGTGACGAACAGCACCCCGCGATTGAGTTGGACGGACCGCCAGAGGAGCGTGAATTGTTCCGACTGTTCCAAGCCCGTGAGAAGGGCGAAGCGGACCCACAGACTATAGGGACGGCCTAACGCTTGGCAGAGTTGCGTTTCCTCTTCTTCGGTCAGCACCCGCATGATGGGCGTGGGTTCTTTCGGGAGTGGAACCCCGGCGCACGGGTCGGTGGGAAGCATGGTCACGCAGGCGGCCCAGGCGGTTACGCGCCGGAGGAAGCGGAGATAAAAGCCGACGGTCGACCCGGCACGGGGACCGGTTGCCCTCGGCTCGTACATGATCCAACGTTTGAAGTATACGATAGTGTAAGGAAGCTTTCCACGCTCGACAGCGGAGGGAAGATGGCTACTACACAAAACGCCGCCGGGATGAACGAAAGGACGCAATCAAGAAGGCTTATGAATTCCTAGCTGCCGGACGCGCACAGAAGGTTCCCCGCCGAATCCTTTTCGAACGGATCGAGAAAGTAACGAAGTTGCCAGCCAAAGAACTCGATAAGGTGTTTGAGGGCGAATAGCCGGCACTCCTAAGATTTAATCGCGAGGAGACTAGCAAAAGGCTATACGCATCTGGCATGATGGGAGCATGGCTATAAAAAATCTCCTAGACGATTTCAAAAGCGCTGTATCGATCGCCCAAGCTGGGGTAAAAGGCACATTGGAATCCCTGAAAAAATTACCGTCCAAAGCCAAGAAGGGGAGTGTGGGAAGGCACACTCCGAAGAAAAAAGTCCCTGCTGGTGGCAGGACGAAACCACAAGCGAAGCCAAAGCAGAAACGGCATATTAGGAATCCTTCTAAACTTGTCATAGAGTCTCGGGCCGTGGTCCCACGAAAACTCAGCAAGCAGAATCCTGCAAGGAAATCTAAGTAGATAGTTATAGGTCGTGGGTCATGCGGACCGGCTGCGCCGACCTGGGGCCCTCGGTGGCGGTCTCAATGGTTTCTCTTCCGCCACTCCCACGGCGGCACCTGCTGAGAGCCAACCTACAATCCTTTCTTGGCCTCTCGCGCTCCATTCTCTAACCCTTCAAGTACCGTATCTCTTGGCGCATACTTGCGATACCACCAGCACGGCATGACGAGTTCCTGATCTAGGTTCATGCCATCGGGCAGGAGCACAGCGGAAATGGTGCGCGGTCAATAATTGAAGTGGAGCACAACAGTTTTCTCAGTGAAACGCCAAGACGGGGCACGGCATCTTGTGTAGCACAGCATGAGACACGCTGCCGAGCACCAAGCGGCTGATCCCCTGTCGTCCTCTAGTGCCCATCAGAATCAGATCCGAGCACCGGGTAATAGCTTCTTGCAGAATCGTGGCAGCCGGTGTCCCGGCCACAGCGACCCCGTGTGCCTGGTAGCCTAAGGCGCGTAGACCTTCTGCCGCACCCCTGATGGAGTCGGCTTGCTTCTCCAGTATCTCGGCATAGGCGGTGTAGGCGGTGGCGGCATCGCCTGGCCCTGGCGGCTCTGTCGACGGCAAGACGGTCAGCAGCGTCACCTCCACCGCATCGTGAAATGGCTTGAGTTGCAGAAACCGCACTGCGGCTTCCGCGTCGGATGAACCTTGGAGCGGCAGCAGAATCTGTTTCATGGCCTTAACTGGGCCGTGCACGATCAAGGTGGCGCAAGGGGCCAAGGTAAGGATGTCGTGTGACACACTGCCGAACAGCCGCTCCTTGATGGGACCAAGACCCCGTGCGCCCATTACGATAAGATCGGCTTTCTGCTTCTCGGCCATCGACACGACTACTTCTGCCGGAGATCCGATTCGAAGATGTTTCGTCGCGGGACCTGCGTGCATCGGGAGGAGGGACTGAACTCGATCGAGCAGCCGCTCCCCGTCTGCCCGCATGGTCTGCTCCCGTGCCGTATACTCCTCCACATCCCCCCTCGTCGCCATATTCGGGTACACCGATTTCGAGATGTTCAATACGTGAAGCAGGGTGAGCTGCTCTGCTTGGGCAAAGAATTTAAGGGCATGAACGGCCTCATAGGAATGATCCGATCCGTCAACCGCAAGTAATGTTTTCATCGAAGCCCCTCCTGTGTTTGCGCACCTATGTCCTCCTTCGAGGCAGGAGGAATGGGTTCCTGAAAGCTACATGATAGAGCATTACGGTGATCGTTTGAACTTGAGCGGAAGCCAGTGCGGGCAAGGCGAGACTCACGAACGAGAGCACAAGGGCGATGGGGAATCGAAGCGACATAGGGGCCTCGCAAGGAGGCGTATTGTAGGAGGGAGGCGAAGGACGGCGCAAGAGTCATAGGGGGGAATGGTGATATTCAGCGCGGCGAAGTTCTTTGAATAGGCCTTGATTCTTCCTCAAAAGCCTTTTTGATTCGATGCTGAAGGGTTTCTCTGGCTTCACCAACTGTGCCCATGATTGTGCCCGCCAGGGTCTTTATACCACCGCTCCGCCGCCCCACGTAAACCAACGAGGCAAGACCCCCTCTTGTAACCATTGACGATCACTAGGGGGTTCTCGGTGTCAGGCTGGCTTATGAGTCCGCTGCTCTACCAACTGAGCTACACCGCCAGAAGGGATGGTACGTAATCGGGCGCTAGGATACAGGAATGATTCGGAGAGTGTCTACAGTTCGGCGCCGGTAGTCTCGGCGCGATCTGTTGATTTTCGTCGACGACCCTTCCTCTGCCTCTAGTAGGCTGTGGGAAAACTATGTCGGCACGCTAGAAGATCGATGGTTTGCCTGTAGCACAACAGAAGAACATGTCCGCATGATGCTCAAAAAGGCCGTTCAGCAAGGCCACAGCGAGGGAAGAGGCGAGGAGGTACATACCTCACTTCGTGTGGACCGTTCGCCTGTAGAATTGATCTTGGCGAACGGAAAAGCCCCTCCAGTGTTCGACATTCGAGGGAGTTCGCCTCAACGTTGGGTCTCTGAGCGACGCGAAAACGCTGCCTGGTGAAAGGCGCGTTTCGGTGCGCCAGGGTTGGGGGGTGAGGAAAAGCGACTTTTCCGCATCCTGCTCGCACATGTTGGTTCTGCTACGTCATTTCGGTAGACTCGACGCATGACTCATCCACTTCCTTCTTCCTGTGAACGGGCAATCCTGGAGCAATTCCTCAAGGCGGAGGCTATGGCCTTGTGGGCGGTACGTTCTGCACAAGCGCAGTATGTTCCGCACGCGGTGTTGCAGTTCTTGCGCCGTCATGAGGAGGAAGAAGCGCAGCATCTCAAACAGTTTGAGCTGTTGCTGGGAACGAGTTCGCACGGCAAGACGGCACTGCCTCGTATGCCAAGTCAATGGAGAGTCCTCGCAGTGCATCTCTACGGGTATGAAGCATTGGGGTTAGAGTTTGCGAGGTTGTTGGTTTCCTTGAGGCCCGATCTGACCTCGATTTTAGAAGATGAAGAAGTGCATGTGGGTTTTTTCGAGCATGAAGTCCGTACCATCCTCGTTCATGGTGGAACGACCGCTGACGGTGCACGACAGGCTGCCCAGGCCTGGAGACGACGGCTTCCTCGCACGGTCGATCGCTATCTTCATGATGAGACTCTTGCACCTTTTCGGGATGAACTACGGCAACATATTTTTGACGTGATCGACGCGCGCTTTCTTGCCGCAGGACTGCTGGCACGGCCTAACCCGCATGATTCATGAGGGTTTCTGTTAGCATCCTCTGTCTGTCCACACACAGTCCGATCTACTGCTCTTGTGCGGGAAGCGTTATTCATGAATAATGCCTGCTAAAGACGAGGGACGATGGATTGTGTGTTGTTGCGGCATGGCATTGCGGTGGAGCGGGATGAGTGGGAAGGGTTGGATGGGGACCGTCCGCTGACTGAGCGCGGGGCGAAGCGCGTGGCGCAGGTGGCTGATGGGTTGAACCGGATCAATGTGCAGCCGACGCATATCTTGTCGAGTCCCTTGATTCGAGCGATCGAGACGGCGAAGATTGCACGCCGCTCGCTGCGAGCCCGCTCTGCGATTCACATCGTCGATGAACTCTTGCCGGATGCGCCGCCCCATCGGCTCGTAACGATCCTGCACAATCTTCCACCGGAGTCCTGCGTGCTCTGTATCGGTCATGAACCACAGCTGGGGATGGCTGCAAGCGTCCTCCTGTCCGGGCGGGTATCTGCCTCGTTTTCCCTGAAGAAAGCCGGGGCCTGCCTGATTGAGCTGTCGACCCCGACGAAGCCAGGTCAAGGCGTTCTTCGTTGGTGGTTAACGCCTGGTCAGTTACGGGTACTGGGGAAGCGGCAGCAACCGTAATGCCGAATGTTGAATGTGTCATGTTCAATTCGACATTCAACACAGTCTGTGTGGCGCCTGGGGAAAATTTTTGAGTTATGAGTTGTCTTGACGTAACTCAAAACTCCTAATTCCTAATTCCACACTCAGCATTCATCACTGCTTTCATGAGGTGGTTTGCCAGAAATGTTTTTCTGCCGGAGCAATTTCGTGATGTAGGTCCGTTGAAGGCCGAGTTCTTCGGCTGCTTTGGTTTGGTTCCATCCATGTCTGCGCAACGTCTCTTCGAGGATTTTCCGACCATAGGCGTCCATACGCTCATGGTAGTGACGAGGCGGAGGTACCGTCTGGGTAGATCTTGCCTCGGCCTCGGTTGACGAGTGGGAACGTGGATCTTCCAAATTCAGGTATGCGGGCTCAAGAGTGTCCTCGGGGCATAAGATAAGCGCACGCGTCAATACATTGTCAAGTTCGCGAACGTTGCCCGGCCACTGGTACTGTTGTAATGCCCGTAAGGCGCAGGCACTCAGTGCGCAGGGACCGTGAGTCCCCATTCTCGCGGCGCGTGTGAGAAAATGTTTGGCGAGTGCAGGAATATCGTCCATCCGCTCTCGTAGAGGCGGGAGTGTCACGGTGATCACCGCGAGCCGGTAGTAGAGATCCTCACGAAACGTGCCCTGTTGAATCGCCCGCCGAATGTCTTTGTTCGTGGCCGCGATGAAACGCAAATTGGTGCGAACCGACTGGGTTCCACCCACACGAAAGAAAGTCTGATCTTGAAGGACCCGCAGCAGGCGGCTTTGTAACGGGAGCGGCATATCCCCGATTTCATCGAGAAACACCGTTCCCCCTTCTGCGACTTCGATCTTGCCTGATTCACGTTTGACCGCTCCGGTGAAGGAGCCCTTTTCATGACCGAACAGTTCGTTCTCGAGCAGGTGCTCCGGCAGTGACGCACAATTGACCGCGATAAAGGGCTTCGAACGGCGTGGGCTCCAACGATGAATGGCGCGGGCCACAACTTCTTTCCCCGTACCGGTTTCCCCAAGCAGGAGGACCGTGACGTCGGTTGACGCCGCTTGTTTGGCAATCGTGAGTTGCGCGGACCATTTGACATTGGTCCCGACAAGGTGATCGTACCGATCGTCCACTTCTTGACGGAGGACGTCGACGTGACGGTGTAGTGCCACGGCGTCCAGGGCTTTTTTGACTACGACGGTCAAGTGGTCGGAGCTGAAGGGTTTCGTGATGAAATCGAATGCGCCAAGCTGCATGGCCTGAACGGCGCGCTCGACGGTCCCGAACGCGGTCAGGATGACGATGAGCGGCGTGGTGTAGGTTGCGCTGGTGTCTTCTTCAGTGCGTCGATCGCTGTGCGAGACGCTTCTCATCCGTTCCAGGACCTCTAGGCCGGATAGGAACGGCAGCTCCAAGTCCAAGAGTGCGAGATCAATGTCTCCTTCTTCAATCAGGCGCAGCGCGTCCTTGCCGTTTTCAGCTGTGACAGGCTCGTGCCCCATTGAGGCGATACGATTCTCGAGTCCGAGAAGAATATCGCGGTTGTCGTCGACGATTAGAATCTTGGCGCGCATCGTGTGTGTGGAATAGGGGGAATGCCCGTGAGATTGTAGATCATATACATAGGAAAATACACTCTCCTCAATCGCTCACGCGTCTCGCTACGGGGCTGGTTGTGATGAGCCTTCTCGCGAAGAAACGACCGGCACTGTGAAATAAAAGTGAGTGCCGACTCCGGGCGTGCTCTCCACCCAGATGGTTCCTCGATGCATCGTCACCAGGCTTTTGGTAATGAAGAGGCCAAGCTGAGCCCCCTGAGCCGTGGGGAACGCAGACGGCACCTTGGAAAACTCCTGGAAGAGTTTTCCAAGGTGGCCTGGAGCAATCCCGCAGCCGGTATCGGCGACACAGGTTTGGACAAAGCCCTTCGGGGTCGTCTTGAAATCGACGGTGACGCGACCGCCTGGCGGCGTGAACTTGATCGCGTTGCCGATAAGATTCCAAAGAACCTGTTCCAGTTTATCGCCGTCCCCCAGGATTGCTGGAAGCCCATCTGCATGAAGGATCTCGAGTGTCACCGCCTTTTCAGCCGCGATGGGGCGTAAATTGTCGGCGACCGTGAGGGCTGTGGCTTCGATGCAAACCGGCGTGAGGCAGAGCGCATCCTTTTTATCTAGGTGGGACCAATCGAGCAATTGATTGATAATTCTGGTGAGGCGACTCAGATTAAGTCCGATGCGAGAGAGGTAGGTCAGTTGTTGTTCGCTCACCGGCCCTGCAATCCCGTCGCGCATATTGTCTGTGAAGCTGCGGATCACCGTCATGGGGGTGCGCAATTCATGCGACGCGACAGAGAGAAACAGCGACCGCCGCCGGTCGTGTTCCTGGAGGTGCTCATTGGCGACGGTCAATTCCAGCGTGCGCTCTGCAATACGCTGTTCGAGGTGCTGCGTGAGTTCTTCGAGGTCGGAATAGGCCCTGGCATTGTCGATGGCCGCGGCGACATGGCCGGCGATCGTCATCAGCATATGGAGATCCTGATCTGTGCAGGGTTGTGCGCCCCGGTCGGCGGCGAAGTATCCGAGAATCTGGTTCTGGCTCTGGAGAGGCACCGCGACAAAGGACGTGACCCCGGCGCGACGAGCCAACTCCAGCGTCGGTGGTTGCACGCGATCGGCCACGGCATCAAGGCTCAGGATGAGCATGGACTTGCCATGAATCAGCAGGTCGGCATGGATGCTCCCATCGTCCCGGATCGGCAAATCAAGACGGCGAGCTGCCTCCGCAACCTCCGGCGAAACTCCCAAGATCTGGGCCACATATGCCGTGTCTCGTTCGCGTTGACGCAGCATCAAATACATCCGAGTAAAACCCAGATTGGCGATCAGGAGTTGGAGGACGGTGTTGAGAATCTGGTTCAAGTCCAGAGTCTGGGCGATGGCCGCACTGACTTGATGTAACGTGGTCAATTGACCGATCTGGCGTTCGATGGTTGCCATGTTCGTTGTGATAGCGATGCTCCTTTCCTCTAATGAGTGGGTCATCACGTTAAACATGCTCGTCAGTTGGCCAATTTCGTCTCGGGTGGAGGGTGTCAGGGGCATAGGCGAACGGCCCTCAGTCACTTGCTGAGCCACATCGGCAAGGTTCCTCAGCGGCTTCGTGATACGGAGGGAGAGCACATAGGCGCCGAACGCGCTTGCGCCGATGATGAAGGCAGTGAAGAGGAAAATATTTCTGATCATCGCCGCGAGTTCGTATTGCTGGTGTGCGTCGGTCAATCCTATCTGGACGACACTAGACGCGAGTGTCGGCTGCGTCCGGGATGAGCCGGCGCGTCCTTCCTCCAGCTCGATAGCGAAGGGAGACAGCGAAGTACTTCTTTGTTCCGTTCGCAGCACCGGCATCGCAAAGTCGTACACGTGTTCTTCCCATGCAAATCGATTGTCGAGTGGGTGTGAGATGGATAGCCGTGAAATCTGAGGAACGGCGGTCGACGATTGGAAGAGCTGTTTCACAATCTGTCTGTCCGGGTAGAGAGGATGATCTATGGATCGCACAAGGCTGTCAGAGGATTGACGTGCTCCCTTCGTGTACTGAGCGAGCACGGTTCCGTCTGAGCGGGTGATGACGACATAGACCACATCCTGGACAGCGAGGAGGCCGTCAATGAACTGTTGCAACGTGATTCGATCTTCTGCCACGAGGCCCGCATATCGGAAACCATCATTGCGTACAATGCTGGTGAGGAGAATCGTTCCCAATTGTTGGAGGTTGCCGGTCATCGCCTCTCGCCTCTCAACAACGTAGTACCAGCTCAAGGTCGAACAGGCGATGATGAGAATGAGGCTGAAAAATAACACGAACTTTGTGCGCAGGCTGAGGAACCTCTGCGTGGGTAATGGCATGGGAGCCGAGGGTTTCTCCGGCGCAGAAGTAGCATTCAGTTGCCCGTCTGCGTTAATCGGTTTCATCGATGAAACTCGTCAGCCCATTTGAAAAC
>DATHTZ010000408.1:0-9583 GCA_035462675.1 Nitrospiraceae bacterium
ATCTCAACCGCTTTTTGGAGTTGCACATCCTGCTCAAGCGAGGGTTCGCCCGAGACCTCAACGGAAGGGGACGGAGGCGTGGCGCCGTTCTTCGGAGTGCCCTCTTCCTGCCCTTTGCCGTTCTGAGCCGGCTGATCTTTCCCCGGCACGACCGCAGGCTTTGCCTGCTTTGACTCCCCTTCCTTTTCACCGGGCTTCGTCTCACCGGCCTTGGCGACAGTGGGCGGTGCTTGGGCCTTCACGACGATATCGGGCGTAATACCGGTTGATTGGATCGAACGCCCTTTCGGGGTGTAGTACTTGGCCGTCGTGAGGCGGAGACCGGACCCATCTCCCAGCGGGAGAATCGTTTGTACCGACCCTTTACCGAAGGAGGTCGTGCCGACGATCACCGCCCGCCCGTAGTCTTGCAAGGCGCCGGCCACGATTTCCGACGCGCTCGCCGATCCTTCATTGACCAGAATAATCATGGGCGAATCGTCCATCTGATCTTTTCCCTTGGCAATCCACTCGTCCTTCTTGCTTTCACGTCCTTTTGTATAGACCACCAACTTGCCGCCCGGGAGAAACTGCTCGGAGACCTCAACGGCCGCGGTCAGCAGGCCGCCAGGATTGTTACGGAGGTCGAGGATCGTCGATTGAAGCTTCTGCTCTTTGAACTGTTTGAGCACCTTGCTCAAATCCCGCCCCGTCGCTTCTTGGAATTGCGTCAGCCGAACATAGCCGATATTGTCCAATACCTTCGACTTCACGCTCTCGATCTTGATGGTATCGCGGACCAGTGTAAATTGGAGCGGATCGGGAGTGCCTTCCCGCTGAATCGTCAAATTGACCTTCGAGCCCTTGGGGCCGCGCATCTTCTGAACCGCATCCATCAACGTGAGATCTTTGGTCGTCTCGTCGTTCACCTTGGTAATGAAATCACCTGCCTTCACCCCGGCTCGGTAGGCCGGCGTGCCCTCGATGGGTGCAATCACTGCCAACCGGTTCTCCTTCACGCCGATCTGGATACCCACGCCCCCGAACTCCCCCTTCGTTTCAACCTGCATTTCCTTATACATCTCCGGCGTCATGTAGGCTGAATGCGGATCGAGGGTCGAGAGCATCCCTCGAATGGCCCCCTGGACGAGATCCTTCGCCTTCGTTTCGTCGACGTAACTCTTCTGAACTTGGGTCAACACTTCGGAGAACGTCTTCAACTCTTCGTAGGTTTCCGTGGCATGCCCAGTCCGCTCCCAGCCCTTGCCGAGCAGCACGCCCAAGGCCAGCGCAACCATCACCATCGGGGCTAGTACCCAGAATCGTCGTGGGGGATTCTGTTCCATAAATAACGTCCTTTCCTCTTCCCATTCGCTATTAGGATGCTGAAAAAGTCTTTCTTCTCACCCACCCGACCCCGGCGGTTACTGCACCCGCCCGCCCTGAGGCTGCCAAGACAGCCCCTTAACCCAGGGACGCGCCCTTGACCAGGCAGTGGTCGCATCGCTCAGACACTCCACGTACAAAGTAGAACCTCTCGGATGTCGGAATTGCTGGAGGAGCTGTTCTGCTCGCCAAGATTTATTCAAATAGTGAACGGCCCACACGAAGTGCGGTGCAATACCTCTTCGCTCACTGCGGCCTTGCCCGCGGAACGGCGCGTCTTGGCGCGCCGGGGTTGGGCGGGTGAGACGTCTGGTCTTTTTGAGCATCCTGAGCTTGTATGGCATCAGTGCCATTCTGTGAGATCTCAGCGATGTTGTATGCATAAACTACGTTTCCCGCAACCTACTACCGCCTCGCCAACCATTGGAGAGGATCAAGCGGCTCCGCCCCCTGGCGCAACTCAAAGTATAAAGTATTTTCGCCCGTCATGCCCGTATCGCCCGTTTCGCCGATTGCTTGCCCAGCGCCCACCTGTGATCCCACTGTCGCCAGTATCTTCGAGGCATGTGCATACAACGAAAAGAACCCATTCGCGTGATCAAGGATTATAACGAGTCCGTACCCTTTCAACCAGTCTGCATAAACGACGGACCCCGGCATCACCGCGTGAATGGCACTCCCCTCCACCGTCTTGATTTCGATCCCTCTGCGCTGCACATAGGTGTTGAAAGTCGGATGTTTCTGCCGGCCGAAGAAGGAGACGATACTCCCATCAGCCGGCCACGGTAAGGCGCCCTTCACCCCACGAGGAACGATCACTCCGGTCGGAGGTCGAGCCGCAGCCGCGCGACGGCGCTGCTCCATCTCGCGCAACAGACTGTCGATGCGCGATGCGGACCGTTCTAACTCTTGGAGGGCATGTTCATAGGACTCTTTTTGGTGAGTGATCTTGGCGAGATAGACCTTCTTTTCTTTCTTCACCGATTTCATTTCAGCCAGTTGTTTCTCGGTGCTCTGCTTGTACGACAGCATCCCCACCCGCGCGTCTTCCCGCTGGCGCTCCGCCTGTTCCATATGGGCCACATCGGCTCGGAACGTGCCCATGAGAGCATAGTCACGCTCAGACACAGCTGAGAGATACTGAACTCGCCGCTGGATATCACCATACGAGTCAGAGGCCAGCAAGGTTTTCCAGTATCCGAACCGGCCCTCCATGTATTGCACTCGCAGCCGAGCCAGAATGGCGTCCTGACGTTCTCGTATGCTCACACGCAAACCGGCTATTTGCGTATTGATCACCTCGATCTCCTGGTCTTTCCTTCGCAGCTTTCTGCTGATCTCCTGATGCGCTTGCCGGTACTGCAACAACCGTTCGTCGAGCGTCTGAATTCCTTGCAAGAGGGACTCTCGTTTTTTTCCTGCCTTATCAGCCTGTTTGCGTGTCTCTTCGATCTGACCTTTGAGCTGGTTGAGGGTCTTCCGCTCTTTCTCAATCTTGTCGGTGATCGGATCGGCACCCGCAGTTGACGGCCAGGAAAGACTCAACAGCCCCCAGATCGCAACACCGACCCTGAGCCCCGGCCAAGATCTCATGCCTTAACCTCACCGAAACGCCGTATCGACACGAGGCTGCCTGCAAACCCGAGCCCCATCCCTAGCGCAATCAGGGCAAGGCAGACCGAGGGAGAAAAGAATGCTACGAGGTTGTCGAGCCCCGCAAATCGCCCCATCGCCCGCATTTGCTGCCGAAACAATTCATACATAAACTTGAGCATGACCAGCGAGAGTGCACTGCCCAAGGCGCCAAGCACGGCGCCCTCCAACAGATAGGGGATGTGGATAAAACTGGTCGTGGCCCCAATGAGCCGCAAAATGGCAATCTCGTCCCGCCGAGCGAACAACGTGAGGCGAATCGTATTCGCGATAATGGTCACGGCAGCCGCTGAGAGGATGACGCCGATGCCGATGGCGACCAACTCAATCGATCGAATCACCGTCGCAAGGGCATCGATCCAATCTTGATTATAGTCGACCTTCGAGACGCCGGCGACCTGCCTGACCCGTTCCGCCCATCGGTCGATCGCATCCGGCGAACGGAACGACGGGCTGAGTGCTACCACAAATGAAGCCGGGAGGGGGTTCTGGCCCAGCCCATCCAGCAAGTGAGACTCCGAAGGAAATTGAGCTTTGAACTCGCCCAGCGCCTGCTCTTTCGAGATAAACAGCAGTGAGGCGACGGCTTGATCGCCCCGCAACTGCTGCTCCACCTCAGCGACCGAGTCGGAGGCGAGGCGCTCATCGAGATACACCATGATCTTCACATCGTCCTGGAGCCATCCGGCTGCCGCACGAAGATTGACATAGAGCAGCAAGAAGACGCCGACACAGGCTAAGGTAAAGGCCGTGGTCACAATGGCGACCATCGTCGTTGTCCGGTTGGTCCGCATATTGATCCAGGACTCTCTGAGAAGATACGAGAGCGTTCTCACTCCATCACCCGCTGTTCCGGCAACAACCGGCCCTGTGACAAGGTCAGCACCCGCCGATTCACCTGCCCCATGACCAGAGGATCGTGCGTCGCCACCACGACAGTTGTCCCGCGCGCGTTAATGAGCTTAAACAGTTCGATGATCTCAGACGTCAGGGCAGGGTCTAAATTTCCGGTCGGCTCATCCGCCAACAAGACGACCGGACCATTGACAATCGCGCGCGCAATGCAGACCCGCTGCTGCTCTCCGGTCGAGAGGCCCGCAGGAAGCTGATCTCGCTTGTGCTCGACGCCGACCGCTCGTAACGCCTCCGTAACTTTCCGACGAATGTCGGCAGAAGAAATTCCTTGCACCAGCAAGGGCAACGCGACATTGTCGAAAACGGACTTCTTCGGCAACAGCCGAAAGTCTTGAAACACCGTTCCCACCTTGCGGCGCAGATAGGGAATATCGGACGGCTTAAGCATCGTCACATTCTTCTGATGGACAAAGATCTGCCCCTCATCAGGCCGATCAGCCCCGATGAGCATCCGCAACAATGTCGACTTGCCCGCTCCGCTGGGCCCCATGAGGAGGACAAATTCTCCCTTCCCGATCTCGAGACTGACATCCGAGAGCGCCGGGCGGTGATCGTACTGTTTTGAAACGTGGATCAATTGTATCATCGTCGCCCTACCAACGGAGATCGTCTCCGGAGACTTCGAAGGCGTTCTGAATATGCTCGATCTGCGAGGCAACGGCGTCCGTGCCTTGCAGCAAGACGACATCGAATCTGCAGAGCCGATCTTTAATATGGTGACGGGCTAAATACTGAGCCGCTAACTGGATCAACTTCTCCTGCTTTCGTTGATGAACGGCATGGATCGCTCCGCCGAATGAGTCGGTTCGACGCGCCTTCACCTCGACAAACACCAGTACCTGACCGTCCTCAGCCACTAAGTCCAGCTCCCCCACCGGCGAACGCAGATTGCGCGCCACAATCCGATACCCCTTGTGCCGCAGATACTCCTCTGCCGCCGATTCCCCTGCTTGACCAAACAACTTTCGTGGATCAAGCATGGTCACTGATTCATCCGTGAAGATTAGCCCAGGTCAGAAGACAAGAGAAGCCGGGAACCGCGACTTCCACCCAAGAGCTGTGCGACTGGAGCGAACGTGCGCCGATGAATCTCGCAGGGACCATATTGAGCGAGCCGCCGCAAATGTTCTTCCGTCCCATACCCTTTATGGGAGAGAAAATTATAATTGGGATAGGTCCGATGGTACACCGCCATCATGCGATCGCGAGTAACTTTGGCCACAATCGATGCGGCCGCGATCGAAATCGATAATGTATCGCCCTTAATGATGGAACGCGAGGGAATGGCGAGATCCGGCAATGTGACCGCATCGATCAAGAGACAGTCCGCCGGGGGAGTCAACGATGCCAGCGCGCGACGCATGGCCAGACGGGTCGCTTCTAATATGTTGAGGCGGTCGATCTCCTGCTCTGTGGCAATCCCGACACCGACCGCACGTGCTCGGTGGACAATCACCTCGTGGAGACGCGCGCGCTCGGACTCGGAGACTTGTTTGGAGTCATCGACACCGACTAAGCGACAACGAGTAGGCAGGATGACCGCGGCGGCCACGACAGGACCGGCCAGAGGGCCTCGTCCGGCTTCATCTAGACCGGCAATACAGCGATAGCCGCGCCGCCGGGCTTCCAATTCAAATTCATCGGTAGGTCCCACGATGCGTCCATTGAAAGGGCACCCGACTCTCGTGGTCGATGGAACCAGGACTGGCGAGATGCTGAGAAAGTCCGCCAGTGGCGTTCTCAAGAACCGTGAAAAGTAAAACGTGAAACGTAGGATTGCCGGGTGCTCTTCCTCCGAAACCTTTCACGATGCACGTCTCACGGATCGCTGGATGGCCATTATGCGCATCCTGCTGAATGTGCTGAATGGTTTTTCAGCAGACTGCTAGGTCTTCGAGGCTGAGGCGGCTCCGACCGGCTCTTCGGCCTTGCGGGCAATCCCGGGCTGCCCCTTGACACTCGCGACAAACTCCCGATCTTCGACCTTGGCAAACTTCCCCTTCTTCCCTCGGAGATAGTACAGCTTAGCCCGACGCACCTTGCCTTGGCGCATCACTTCGACACGCGTGACGATCGGGGAATGGAGTGGGAAAATTCGTTCGACACCGACGCCGTAGGAGACTTTGCGTACCGTGAAGGTTTCTGTGTTCAGCAGCCCTTTACGGGCGATCACCGCGCCTTCGAACACCTGAATACGCTCTTTTTCCCCTTCGACGACTTTCACGTGCACACGGACGGTATCGCCGATTTCAAAACTGGGCGCCGACTTCTTCCTGAAAGACTGTTGTAACCGTTCCAACCGATTCATGAGACTACTCCTCCCCCCCCACATCGAACAGGCGTCTCCGGCACGCCTTCACGAGTAAGTTCGTCTAGTAATTGTTGATCTTCGAGACTGAAAACCCGATCTTGCAACAGATCCGGACGTCTCTGATAGGTGCTTCGCAGAGCTTCCTTCCGACGCCACAGACGAATGGCCTCGTGATGGCCTGAAAGCAACACCTCCGGCACGGGCATCCCTCGAACCTCCGCCGGTCTCGTGTAGTGCGGATATTCGAGCAACGCATCCGTGAACGACTCTTCCTCGATCGACTCCGGATCGCCCAATACACCGGGAATCAACCGCGCTGCGGCATCGATGAGCACCAGCGCCGGCAATTCACCGCCGGTCAGCACATAATCTCCAACGGAAATTTCTTCCGGGTGCAACGCAAGACGCACTCGTTCATCGACCCCCTCATAGTGGCCACAGAGAATGATAAGTCGCCGTGGGTCGGCCGCTAGATTCTTTGCATAGGCCTGCGTAAACGGACGACCGTGCGGTGAGGGAAACAGCAACCGAATCTGTTCACCGGCCCGTGCATACTCGTCCTGGATCTGTTCCACCGCACACAAGATAGGCTCAGCCTTCATCACCATCCCGGCTCCTCCGCCATAGGGCACGTCGTCCGCTACCTTATGGCGGTTGAACGTATAGTCGCGCACGTTACGCACGTGCACGTGCAGCAGACCTTTTTCTTGTGCTCGCTTCAGAATACTCTGGCCGAGTACCGGTGCAACCATGTCTGGAAACAGCGTCAGGATGTCACACCGCATGGCGATCCTCAACCAATTCGTCGATTCCACATACCGTCATCCGGCGGCGCGCGAGATCCACCGAGGTCACAAAGCTCTTTGCAGCCGGAATGAGGACTTCCTCCGCCCCATTGCGAACCACGAAGATCTGATTCTCCGGTATCTCTAAAATCGTCTCCAGCACGCCGACTTCAATGCCCCGCTCATTCTCGACTGTCATCCCGATAAGGTCGCACTCAAAATAGACATCAGCAGACAACACCGACGCTGGAGAACGCGGCACCTGAATCAACCCGCCACGGAGCATGATGGCTTCCTCTGGCGTCGTCACGCCCGCAAGACCCATGATGTAGGTCGAGCCAGCTCGCCGAACATGCGTCACAGTCTTCTCGACCATCTGTCCCGTCGTCTCCAAGACATGCACCTGCCTCAGATGGTCTAACCGTCCGGGTACATCGCTCAACGATCGGACCTTGAACTCGCCCCGTACGCCGAAATGACGCTCGATCTTGCCTATTGTTACAAAATCCGTCTGTGCGGTCGTCATGTCCTGCCCATATTTTTCATGATGGTTCGTCGAGAAATCTCCCGAAAGAGCGTTCCTCGTGAAGCGTATCTCGTATCTCGCAGGCAACGATCAGACCCACTCATTTCGTCATGCGTTTCACGCGCAAGAGCAGCGGATCGGCGATTGCAACTGAAGCGTTCATGAATCATGCGGGCTAGGCGCCCTTCTTCTTCGCCGCCTTCTCCGCTTCAAACTGCTTCCATACGCCACACCGGCGGAGCAACGTCCTGACCGTAACGGTCGGCTGGGCGCCCTGACGCAACCAGCTCAGCACCCGCTCCTGCTTCAACTCCGGCACCGCAGGCTCCTTCAAGGGATCGAAAATCCCAAGAATTTCCAGGAACCGCCCGTCGCGCGGCTTCCGGGAATCCGCTGCCACGACGCGGTAGAGCGGTCGTTTATGTCGTCCTGTCCTTGTCAATCTTAAATGAACGGCCACTCGATTCCTCCTTCTGTACACGCACCCGTGATGATAGTTCTCGCGCTCTTACCTGGAGCGCATGAGCTGCGCAAGCTGCCGGCGCCCCCCCGATCCTGCCATGGCTTTGGCGATTTTTCTCGCCGACAGAAACTGTTTAATCAACCGATTCACCTCTTCCACCTTCGTCCCGCTTCCGCGGGCAATCCGTTTTTTCCTGCTTCCATTGATGAGTGTATGATCGCGCCGCTCGCGTAGGGTCATCGAGTCGATCATCGCCAACACTCGTTTCATCTCTCGCTCCGGCATCTGCCCTTCCATTGCCCCCTTGAGCTTCTGGCCGCCCGGCAGCATGCCTAAAATCTGATCCATCGAACCCAGGCGATTGACCTGCCCCAACTGAGCACGGAAATCCTCCAGCGTCAGCGTGTTGCTGGTCAGCCGCTTTTGCGTCTCCTCTGCTTGCTCACGAGAAAAGGTCTCTTGAGCTTTTTCGATTAGCGAAAGCACGTCGCCCATTCCGAGAATGCGCGAGGCCATCCGATCGGGATGAAACAACTCCAGCGCATCGAGCTTCTCGCCTACGCCCAAGAACTTGATCGGCTTCCCGGTCACCGCCCGGATAGACAGTACCGCCCCGCCTCGAGCATCGCCTTCAACCTTGGTCAGGATGACCCCGGTCAGTCCGATGCGTTGATCGAACTGGCTCGCCATCGTCACCGCATCTTGGCCCGTCATCGCATCTGCCACCAAGAGCACTTCGTGCGGTCGCACGGACGCTTTCACCGCGACCAGCTCTCCCATCAACTCATCGTCGATGTGGAGACGCCCGCCGGTATCCAACACGACGAGATCATATCCCTGGTCTCGCCCCCGCTCCACACCAGTCTCACAAATGCGGACGACATCGGCTTGGACCGCTTGTGCCTGGTCGGCTCGATATACGTCGATCGCAAGATCACGCCCCAGACTCGCCAACTGGTCACCCGCTGCCGGACGACGAGGGTCTGCCGCAACCAGAAGAACCCGTTTCCCTTGTGCCTTGAAGTACCGCCCGAGCTTGCCGCAGGTCGTCGTCTTTCCGGCACCCTGGAGCCCTACCATCATGACGACGGTCGGAGGATTCGAGGCCAGAGCCAGACCGGCTCGCTCACGGCCCATCATCTCCCGCAGCTCATCCCACACGAATTTGACGACCTGGTGCCCAGGGGTCAAACTCTGGAGAACTTCCTGCCCAACGGCCTTCACGCGAACCCGTTCGATGAAGTCCTTGACGATCTTGAAGTTGACGTCGGCTTCGAGCAGCGCCAGACGCACCTCTTTCAAGGCTTCTGCGATGTTCTGTTCGGTGAGAACCCCAGAACCGCGGAGCTTTTTAAAAATCTTCTCGAATTTTTCGCTAAGAGAGTCCAGCATAGCGCCACAAAGAAAAAGGCAATCGAAGTCTTATCGCCGGATCTCCGATCGCCTGGAAAATTCTAGCAAAAGAGCATCGGGGAGTGTAAAGGACGAGGCAAGATGAAGTCAAGGAAATGGATATGCACATTTTATTGACATGTCCTAGACCTTTCGCTATGGTCCAAATGGTC
>DATHTZ010000409.1:0-8598 GCA_035462675.1 Nitrospiraceae bacterium
ACCACTATGTATAGAGTTATCCTTATTCTCGGGCTACTTGTAGTGCTGTATTTCATCCTTCGGAGAGCCCTTCGAGGTTTTAAAGGCCAGGGGCAGCCGGAGCGTCTTGCCCCCAGCAAGGATCAGATGGTTCAGGATCCCGTTTGCCTGGTGTTTGTTCCAAGGGGAGTGGCGGTGGCGGAAGATATTGGAGGGCAGACCTATTATTTCTGCAGCCGATCTTGCGCGCACAAGTTTCAGGAAAAACTCGCCGGTTAACAGCCCGAGTAACTGGAGTCGGAGAGCTTTTCTTCTTTGTCGAATTTCAGTGTGATTTGGCATTGATTGGGGGAGAAGTTAAAGAGGGGTGTGCCTGATTTACCGCCGGCAATGCGATAGTAGGTCCAGGTTTCTCCGCCAAAAAACCTCGTGGCCTTGCCGCTCGGCGCTCCCCAGTTTTTCTCAAACCAGGCCTTGTCCTTGCCTTGAAGCTCAGCCGGCTTGAGCGACTGTTCAAGATAGGGATTACTACTGCCGCAGCCGGTCAGGGTCAGACAGAACAGGAGAACCCAAGCCGATCGTTGCATCCTGCACTCTCCTCAGTCGCATAGATAAACGCGGAGACGAGTCTATGATGAATAGCCGGATTCTAACTAGCAGTCTGGGGCCTGTCAAATTGGCGTATGTCAGCAGTGGATTGCAGCCAGGTTGAGTTCTTCATAGAATATCCGATAACGAATTGATTACAAGGATTTCTCATCCGGACATGAAAGGACAATCCTATGAAATTCTTTCTTGATACAGCCAACGTGAAGGAAATCCAGGAGGCGGCCAGCTGGGGACTCCTCGACGGTGTCACGACGAATCCCTCGCTCGTGGCCAAGGAAGGCCGCAGCTTCAAGGAAATGCTCATCGAAATTTGCAACATGGTGGATGGGCCGATCAGCGCCGAGGTCGTCAGTCTCGAGGCCGATGCCATGGTGAAGGAAGGGAAGGAACTCGCGAAGATCCATAAGAATATCGTAGTGAAGGTGCCTTTGATTGCAGAGGGATTGAAGGCCACCAAAAGATTGGCTGCCGAGGGCTACAAGGTGAATGTCACATTATGCTTTTCCCCAACCCAGGCGCTTCTCGCAGCAAAAGCCGGTGCATGGTGCGTTTCTCCCTTCATCGGCCGGCTTGATGACATCAGTTCAAACGGGATGGAACTGATCCGTCAGATCCTGACTATCTACCGCAATTACGACTTTAAAACCCAGGTGCTGGTAGCGAGCGTGCGCCACCCTCAGCACGTTGTCGAGGCTGCGTTAGCTGGTGGGCATATCTGTACAATGCCCTTTTCGATTTTTCAGCAGATGGTGAAACATCCGCTAACTGATAGCGGACTCAAGAAGTTCCTGGCGGATTGGGAGTCACAAGCCAAGAAGTAATGTTTGTCAGGATGCTGAAAAAGTCCACCAGCGGCCTTGCTGGGCGGCCTTTTTAGCATCCTTGGGTGTGTTCTTCTGTTGTGCCTGTGTGGGGAGCACAACAGTTTTTCAGGGGCCTGCTATTGGTGAGGTCGTGTGCTCTCTGGCTCGGCCAGTCGCTGTCGAGCTGTTGCGAAGATATGGTGAAACATCGGCCTGGTCAATAATCCTGTGAAAGTATTTTGTTGGCTTGGATGATATGAGCCTATCAGCGTAACGCCCCACGGAAGGACCTGGACGATTCCATGGGAAAACTTCGGGAGCGGTGAAGAAAGTTGCAGCCCCTTATCGCGGCAGGCTTTCAGATAATGATCGAATGCAATCTTACCCAGTGCCACCACCACTCGAACCTTCCGTAACAACTGGAGCTCTTCCCGCAGATAGGGACGGCAGGTTTTGAACTCTTCAGGCGTCGGTTTGTTGTCGGGCGGCGCGCAACGGACCGTGGCGCCAATATAACAATCCAATAGCTTCATGCCGTCATCCCGGTGATGAGAGTGGGGTTGGTTGGAGAAACCGAATCGATGTAAGGCATCATACAACCAGTCCCCGCTTCGGTCACCAGTAAATACTCGCCCGGTTCGGTTGCCACCGTGGGCGGCCGGCGCCAGCCCGAGTACGTAGAGGCGGGCATGGAAATCCCCGAATCCTGGGACCGGACGTCCCCAATAGGTCCAGTCCTCAAACTGCTTTCGCTTTTCCGCGGCGATCGTCTCTCGATAAACGACGAGCCGTGAACAAGCGGTGCAGTGGGTGATGCGATCATTGAGGAAGGTCAGCGAACGCATGGTCGTGCAGTCTAGCATGAATCTGAAAGTCGATCATGCTTGCCGGTCCCTCGTCAGGCTGTTAGCATACATATTCAACTTCGGATCGTTCACCGCATGTAGGAGGCAGAATTGGTATGGCCACATGGGTTCGACGAGCACTGGTGCTCAGTGGGTTATGGATGGTGGTCGCGCTTCCAATTGCGACAGGAGCACAACCACAACCTGAACATTCCGAAACTAAGGAGAGCATACCTCGATCTGGAGTCAATGGAGAACCAGAGCGAGAGGTGATCCTGGTCGATCCTCTTGAGGACCCCAACGAGTCAGAAGATCGCCTCGTCATTCTTCCTGAAATCAAGCGGGAAGGAGAGCGCTATTTCCTCAGTTCGTTCAAGTTGCCTGACAAACTGACTTTCGCCGGCCAACCAGTCCCTCTCGATAACTGGCAGGTACGTGAACGAATCGAGTATGAGTTCTATCAATTTTTAGAAGACCAGGGCGAAAGTATCATTCTTGCCAAACGAACCGGACGTTGTTTCCCTCCCGCCGAAAAACAGCTGGCCGATGCCGGGTTGCCGGACGATCTCAAGTATATGCTGCTGGTGGAGAGCAAATGCGTGGCCGCCGCCTATTCAAAGGCGAAAGCGTCGGGACCGTGGCAGTTCATCCCCTCCACCGGGCGGCGCTACCGTCTCAAGAGCGATGCGGTCCGCGACGAACGCCGCAATTTAGAAATGTCGACGGAGGCCGCGGTCAAGTATTTGCGCTTTCTCAAAGACTTCAAGGAAAACGATTGGTTCATGGCCATGGCCTCGTACAATGCCGGTGAAGAGCGAATTCGCCGGTTATTGAAGGAACAGAAAATTACCGACTATTGGAAGATGCACGGGCCACGGGAAACGATGCGCTATGTTCCGAGAATCATCGCCGCCAAGGAAATCTATTCACAGCCGGAGAAGTACTTGGGGTTGAGCAAGAAAGACCTGTATGTGCCGATGGAGACTGAAACAGTGACCGTCAACGTGAAAGATTCCCAACGAGCTCTCACCTCGATTGCCGAGGAATATGGAACCTACTTCTTAGAGCTCAAGATGCTGAATCCTGAATTCAAGAAGGATGTACTCCCACGTGGGATCTACCAGATAAAGGTCCCACGGCAGACTTGTCCGACTCGTTGCTTCAAGCAGGACAAGGCCCCTTAACAGAATGCTGAAACAGTCCCCCAGCGGTGTTCTCAGGTCGCTCAAACCCTCCGGGTTGAGGAGGAGTCCCTCGGAGACTGGAAGCACTGGAGGGGGTTTTTCATCCACCAAGATCCATTGTACGGGCGAATGGACCACACGAAGTGCGGTCGGTACCTTCTCAGCCCTTCGCTCGCTGCAGCCTTACTGGGCGAGCCGTTTGAGCATCTTGCGGGGTCGTATCCTGTTGTTCCAGACATGCGGGCCATTGGATTTTCGGCGAGTCGGCGTCGTCGTTCCCCAACCTGCTAATCCATCGCCAGTGTGATGCAGATTCCTCCCTCTCCTATCCGGCTACTTCTCAAGAAACTCATCGTTCGAGGACTGGGTGCAGTCGATGCCCGTGCAGCGGTCAGTCGCGCCATCGTAAGAAACGGCGATGAGTTAATTATCGGCAGGCGTCGATATGACCTATGTCGCTATGAGCGTGTGGTTGTACTTGGGGCTGGGAAGGCCACGGCCTCAATGGCCCAGGCAGTAGAACAGCGGTTGGGATCTCGGCTGCAAGGCGGATTCGTCGTGGTCAAGCACGGCCATGTTGTGCCGACGAGACGGATCGTTGTGGCGGAAGCCGGTCACCCCGTCCCCGATCGGTCCGGTCAGCGGGCGGCGGCCAGGCTTTGTGCCATGGCTACTGAACTCGGTCGGCGCGATCTCTTGATCGTGCTCTTGTCTGGCGGTGCGTCCAGTTTGCTGCCTGCTCCTGTTACAGGGATTACCCTCGCCGACAAACAGCGGGTGACACAGGAACTCTTACGATGCGGGGCGAGTATCCGAGAAATCAATACCGTTCGGAAACATCTCTCGCGTATCAAAGGCGGACGTCTCGCAGAATTGACCAAGGCCACCATTGTGACCCTGATTCTGTCCGATGTGTTGGGTGACGACCTCAGCGCCATCGCCTCAGGACCGACAGTCCCAGACCCTACGACCTATCATGAGGCTGTCGCGATTCTGAAACGCTATCGTATCTGGCGGCCGGTCCCTCAGCGAGTACGCCGGCATCTTGATCGTGGATGTCAGGGACTCGCGAGTGAGACTCCGAAGCCAGGTTCTTCTCTGTTTCGTCGCGTCCATCATCATATCGTCGGGAACAACGCAACGGCCGTCATGGCTGTGACCTGTGCGGCGAGAGAAGCAGGTCTGAAGACCCTCGTGCATAGATCGACCTTAACCGGAGAGGCGCGAGACGAGGGTCAGCGGTTCGGTGTTTTGGCCAAGAATATTTTGCGAGCGGGCAAACCGCTGCAAAGGCCCTGCTGTATGGTGGCCGGCGGGGAGACCACCGTGACCGTCACTGGAAAAGGTGCAGGCGGGAGGGCGCAAGAATTCGCTGCAGCCGCCGCTCTGGAAATTGCCGGTCTGGCCAAGGTATGGGTCGTGGCGATCGGCACAGATGGCACAGACGGCCCGACTGATGCCGCGGGGGCTGTGATCGATGGTCATACCGTGGCGCGCGCGAAGCGCCTCTCGGTGGATCTCAAGGGTGCATTGCAGCGCCATAACACCTACCCCGCATTGAAGCGGCTTGATCAGCTCATCGTCACCGGTCCCACCGGCACGAATGTGAATGACCTTTACCTCCTCCTCGTGCTCTAGGTACTATCCATTTCGATGGATCGTCCCCTCCTTCTTCCCTTGGCCTCCTGCACTCAGCCCTCTCTTGTGGGGGGGAAAGCCCTGGGCTTAGGGCGTCTGCTGGCAGGAGGATTCCCTGTCCCATCCGGGCTTTGCGTCACGACAGAGGCTTATGACCGCGCGCTTCGCGCACCGGGTTTTTCTCCGGCGGAACAGTGGCAGGCTGCTCTGAATTCCTCCAAGGCCGACCGCCAGCGGATACTTTCCCACTGTCGCACCATTATTCAGAACCATGACATCGTTGGATTGACGGCTCAGATCATCGAACAGGTCAGCCGGCTGGATTTGCCGTTGCCTGGGCTATGGGCGGTGAGGTCGTCGGCGACAAACGAGGATGGAGCGCAGGCGAGCTTTGCCGGAATCTACTGCACGCGCCTCGATATCACGCTGGAGGAGATCGGCGTCGCGGTGAAAGACTTATGGCTATCGATCTGGGATGAGCGGGTCTTGAATTATCATGTGGCGTCAGGATTGAGCGGAGCGCCTCCCGTCATGGCTGTCGTGATCCAACCGCTCTTAAAGGCGCAAGCCGCTGGTGTGGCCTATTCCGTCCATCCTCTCACAGGTAGAACGAGCCAGGTAATGATCAATGCGGTTGCGGGGCTTGCAGCAGCCCTCGTCGATGGGCGCGCGACGCCGGATCAGTATGTGGTTGAGATCGCCGAGAACCGTCAGCCTATTCGGATCAGCGAACGGACCATCGCGGGGCAGACTCAGGCGTTACAGATGACCGACCAAGGTCTTCAACATATTCCGCTGTCGGATGAGGCCGTGGGTCGTGCCACGTTGTCGGACGATCAACTGTTTACCCTGGCCCGTGTGGCTAAACAGATCGAAAGAGCATTCGGCCATCCAGTGGATCTTGAATGGCTCTACGATAAAGATGGCCTGTGGTTGCTTCAAGCGCGGCCCATCTCCGGTCTGGCTAGACTCAGATCACTGACTAATGACGACTGCGAATGGTCGCGCGCCAACTTCAAAGAAACGTTGCCGGAGTTGCCGAGCCCGCTGGGCCTGTCGTTTCTCGAACAGTTCATGGAGCGCTACATTCTTTTACCCTATCGACGTATGGGGTGCCTCATTCCAGAAGGGATCTCGTCGGTCCGCACGTTCAAGGGACGTCCCTATATCAATATGACACTGTTTTATTCTCTCGTCGCACAACTGCGGGGAGATCCCTCTTTACTGACGGAGCAGATGGGAGGAGAAATCCTTGCCAGGCCGCCTGAGGTTCGCCCGCTTGGGTGGTTCTCCCTGGCGCGTGCCGGTGTCGTGATGATGGTCGAGATGAGAAAGGCTGTCCGCCATGGGCCGGCCTGGTTCGCGGAGATGAAAGCGATGGCGGCAGAGCAGCGCGCCGATCGACTTCGGACTGTCTCAGGTGAAGACATCGCTTTCCGCCTCGATGCCATCGCGAAATGGCTCGATGAACGCGAGCTGACATTTGCCATCGCAGGAGGGGTCGCGCAGTGTTTGCAGGCGCTAGGCGGTTTACTACCCCGCTGGCTGGGAGGAGGTTGGAGAGCTCTGCTGAACGAGGCGTTGCAGGGTCAGGCGGCGGTGATCAGTGCACAACAGATTGTCCGGTTGGCGGAAATAGCGGACATGGTTCGGCGCGACCCATCAGCGATGTCGCTGTTCACTGTAGAGGGATGGGATCCAATTGAGGTTCGTCGTAAGCTCGATGGAACCGACGTGCTGCGTGCCTTTAACCGGTATCTCGACGACTATGGCCACCGTGGAGTTGGTGAGTCGGACGTCATGTCGCCTCGGTTCGCAGACCGACCGGAGTTGTTACTGTCGGTATTGCGAACGCAGATTCTGGCTCCAACCAGCGCCACTCCGGCAGACATTCTTCAACGCCAAACAAGAATACGGGAACGGGCGCTTGCAGAGATTCGCGCCAGGTTCGGATGGCAGTTCCATCGCTGGGCCATCTTTTCTTGGTGGTATCGACGGCTCTGCCGGTTCTTCGCCTTGCGGGAAGCGAACCGGCATCATTTGATGTACTATTCGGCAGCGACACGGAGCCTCCTGCTTCGCCTGGGCGAATGGCTGGTCGAACAGGGGCGACTCTCATCGCAGGAGGATATTTTCTATCTCACGATCGAAGCACGTGCCGACTTGTTAGCCGGAGGATCGCGTGATTGGAAAGGGATGATTCAGGCTCGACGGGCCGAGCGAGACCATTACGTCACGATCAATGTTCCAGATACGATTCAGGATTGGCAAGCGGTGACCCGAGGCATGGACACATCGTCCGTTGTGGATCCAGAAGGGATCTTCCACGGTATTCCCATCAGTGGGGGGCAGGTCGTGGGACCGGTCCGGTTCGTCCGATCGATGGAGGATTGGAGCCGAGTCAGCCACGGCGACATTCTCGTGGTCTCCGTCATCGACCCCGGCATGGCGCCGTTATTCGGCGTGGCAGCAGGGCTGATCGCCGAGATGGGTGGGACACTCTCACACGGGGCCATCATTGCCCGCGAGTACGGGTTGCCGGCAGTGGCGAACGTACCTGGCATTACCACCAGACTCAAAGAAGGCGATCGAATCAGCTTGGATGCGGAGCGAGGAGAGATCATCGTTCAAGAGCAGGCCGGATACTAGTCTGTGATGTGTTCGCCGACCCCGATTGGCGACACTAGGACCGATCCTACGAAGAAGAATTACCTTGTCGTATCGACTGGAGAAAACACTACCACGCCCCCCATCTCGGACTGATGGCCTTATTTGCAAGAGAAGCAGAATCATCGGTCACAACTGCTTGGCCCAAAAAAGAAAGAATCCATGCCCACCCATAGTCGGCGGAGCTCCGCCGGGATCGCGAAAGATGCCGAAGTTGTAGCTATAGTTGATCTCGACCTGGGATTTCCAGGGGGCTCCCGTGACGACGCCTCCCCCTACAGCCGGTAATGAATCGGTCGTATTCCTGATGCCTTGGGGGGTGAACCGAGCCCGGTCGACTAGACCATAGGTTGCGGTTACGTAGGGGTAGAGAAAAAACAGCGCCTGGTATCGATAAGTGAGACTTGCAATGAGGTACTGTTGAGGAAACAGCTCGTTGAACTGCACGCCGGGCATAATGGGCAGTGACAACGCCTCCCATTCGTAACCGGTTGGCCGTCCCGGAAGCCGGAACGCACTGAAGCGATCAAGATCCTTTCCTATGCCTCCATAGAGACTGGTAATCAATCGATGCTTGTCGCTCTCGATGCCTGGGAGGCCGCTCGCAAACACACCATAGACAGATCCTAAAAGATAGGTTTGCTCTTCCTTGAAATCCGGTGTGTTAAGCGGCGGGCCGCCCCACGCACCCCATCGAGCCCGATGCCCTTGGATGACATCTCCGCCCACGGAGAATCCACGATGAGGGAGCTCCATAAGATTGCGGACTAAGGCATCCCAACGAATTTTTCCGTGAATCCGCCCTTCGTACGTATCGTTAGGCACGCCGTATTGAGGGGAGGTTTCTTTCGTCCCTCGAAACCATCGAAACCC